>CANQKP010000020.1 GCA_947624495.1 uncultured Monoglobus sp.
GTTTAAGTTCATTCACTCCACATTACAGCCGATAGCGTCGGCAACCAGAAAAAACGCCGCCTGGGAATAGTCCGCCTCAACCTTGAAGTCGCCGCAGCTTTTGTACTTCTGCCCGCCCTTTATTCTGAACAGCTTGTACTTATAGTTCTCTATCTCAATTCCGAATTTTGAAAGAATATCAATCGTAAGGTCGATGTATCCTTTGCTCTCGCACTCGCCGGATACTACGATCTCGCTGTCCCCGTCAAGCAGCGGCAGCGCAAAGAGCAGTCCGGTTATGAATTGGGAGCTGACGTTTCCCGCAACACCGTAGCTTCCGCTCTTAAGCTGACCGTCAAGGATTATGTAATCATCCCCGGTCTCAAACTTTATTCCCTTTTCGCGAAAAATATTGAAGTACGGCGCCTGAGGGCGCTTCATGAGCCGTCCGCGTCCGATAAACTTTACCGGCACGCCCCTGCCAAGCGCCAGCGGCATCAGGAAACGAAGGGTGGAGCCGCTTTCAAAGCAGTCAAGCGTTATCATGTTCCTGACCTTGTATGTCTTTTTACCGGAAATGCTGACCGTCATACTCTTGGTGTTCACACGGCACTTTGCTCCAAGCGCGCGCATACAGCCGACAGTGGCGGTAATATCCTCGGACATTACCACATTTTCTATCACGCACTCCTCGCCGCTGAGCGCGGCGGCAATAATAGCCCTGTGAGCAACACTCTTGGATGGCGGTACCGATACGATGCCCCGAAGCATACCGGGATTAATTGTCTTGATATCTTCCATAAGGTCCTCCAATAAAATAGTATATAATTATATGTTCAAAAACTCGTCTTTTTTGAATTTTTTTATAAGCACATCGCCTATATCATTCAGCAGTATGAGATTGATGCTGCTGCCCTCGCCCTTCTTGTCGACCGCGGCTGCGTCGCTGAGCTGCTGCCTGCTTATTTCAACATAAGTGGGCAGATCATAATTTTCAAGTATTTTAATCATTCTCTCGGCGGTTCCCTTCGGCGTCAGACCAAGCCGCTCGCCGTATTCGCACGCCATACGCATTCCCACGCCCACAGCCTCGCCGTGAGTGTAGGTCTCATAGTTATACTGCTTCTCTATGGCGTGACCGAAAGTGTGTCCGAAATTGAGGATCATGCGTCCGCCCTTGTCGAACTCGTCCTCCTCGACCACCTGCCTTTTAATGTCACAACAATTATATACTATTTTATCAACTTTTGCAAACAATTCTTTTGTATTTTTTATACTTTCCAGGAGTTCAAACAGCTTTTTGTCTTTTATTGCTCCGTATTTGATAACCTCAGCCATTCCGTCGCTCAAAACGCGGGGCGTCAGGGTCTTTAAGCACTCGGTATCGATTATGACTGTTTTGGGCTGATTGAACGCGCCCACAAGGTTCTTGCCGCGCGGCAGGTCGATTGCCACCTTGCCTCCCACACTGGAGTCGACCTGTGCCAGCAGGGTCGTCGGGATCTGAACATACGGAACTCCGCGAAGCAGACTTGCAGCGGCGTACCCCGTAAGGTCGCCCACTACTCCGCCGCCAAGTGCGATTATCAAATCGGAGCGGGTCAGCCCGAACGAAAGCATCCTGTCGTACAGCTCAAAAAGGTACTTTTCGCTCTTGCTCTTCTCTCCCGCAGGGATAGTTATAAGTTCGGTATTAAACCCGCCGTCCTTAAGGCTTTTGATTACGGTATCTCCGTAAAGCGGTCCCACATTGGAGTCGGTCACAACCGCAATTTTCTCTCCTTTAAACACTTCATTTATGAAACCGGCGGTATCTTTAAGCAAGTCTCTGCCGATTATTATGTCGTACTCTCTTTTCGGAATGTTTACTCTCAGTCTTTCCATATTATTCCGGCTCCTTTTCCTGCATAGTTATTTTATTTTCGCAAACGGTGTTAAGCAGTTTTTTAAGATTTTCCCTGTCGCCGCTGTCAACAAGCTCCCGTATTCTGCCGAGGCTGTTTATCAGCCGGTCGATCTCGCTTACCACATTATTTTTGTTTGAAATAAACAGTGAGCTCCACAGCTCGCCGTTTATCCGCGCGACTCTGGTACAGTCACGGAAAGCTCCGGCGGTGTATGCGCGGTTCATTTCCGGCGGATAACTCAGGCACAGCGCCGCCGCCGCCGCGTGCATAAGATCGCTGGTGTAGGCTATGACCCGGTCGTGTTCTTCGGGGTCCGCCATGGCTATTCGGGTCGAGCCGATATATTTTGCCATATCGCGGACAAGCTCGATACTGTCCGGCTTTGAGCCTTTAACAGGCGTTATGATAAATCCGCTCATCCAGAACAGCTCGGAGGATGCGTTTTCAAATCCCTCAACCTCCTTGCCCGCCATTGGATGCCCGCCTACATAATCAACACCTTCCGGCAGAGCGCCGCAAATTTGCTTTGCCGTATCCGTCTTGACTCCGCACACATCGGACACCACCGCGCCGGGCTTAAAGCGGATCTTGTTTTCCGAAATGAGACTTCCGATTATGTCCGGATATGTGCAGAACACCACAAGGTCCGAGCCTTCAATGGCGTCGCCCGCGTTATCATATACCGCAGAGACTGCCTTGTTTTTAAGCGCAAGTCTGCGGGTATCGGGATCGACGTCACAGCCGACGATCTCCGCGTTTTTAAAGCCCTTTAAGGCATACGCCAGCGATCCGCCGATAAGACCAAGACCGATAACCGCAATTCTGAAATCACTTTCCATAACTATCACCTTATCTTAAATAATTTCCTTGTCCACGTGCTTGCCTATCGCGCGCATTTTTTTCATAAGTCTGTCAAACTGCTCCTCGTTCAGCGACTGAGCGCCGTCGCACCACGCCTTTGACGGATTGTTGTGGACCTCCACTATCAAGCCGTCGGCGCCCACAGCCATAGCCGCGAGCGAAAGAGGCTCCACCATCCAGCTCATGCCCGCCGAGTGCGACGGGTCAACGATAACAGGCAGATGACTCAGGCGTTTAACAGCCGGGATCGCGCTTAAGTCCAGAGTGTTTCTGGTATATGTCTCAAACGTTCTTATTCCGCGCTCACAGAGTATAACGTTTGGGTTTCCCTCTGCGAGAATGTACTCTGCCGACATCAGCCATTCCTCTATTGTGGCTGAAAGTCCGCGTTTTAAGAGAATGGGCTTGGAAATCCTGCCAAGCTCCTTGAGCAGGTCAAAGTTCTGCATATTTCTGGCGCCCACCTGAATTATGTCAACGTCCCGCTCAAAAATCTCGACCATTTTGGGCGACATGATCTCGGTCACGATAGGCAGTCCGGTTTTTTCTCTCGCTTCTTTCAAAAGACGCAGCCCTTCAAGCTCAAGACCCTGGAACGAATAAGGCGATGTCCTGGGCTTAAAAGCGCCTCCGCGCAGCAATGCAGCTCCGCTTTTCTTTACGCTCTCGGCAACATCAATGATCTGCTCCTCGGTCTCGACGCTGCATGGACCGGCAATAACCGTAAAGGTCCCCTCTTTGCCGATCTCGGCGCCGCCGACATTGACTATAGTCGGCTCCGGGTGGAATTTACGGCTTGCCTTTTTAAACGGCTCCGCTATGCGCATTACGCGATCAACATGAACATTGAGCATCAGTGTGTCGGGGTCGATACGGCTTGTGTCGCCCAAAAGTCCCAGCACGGTGCAGTCAACGCCCTTGTTTATCATAACGTCAAGTCCCATATCCTCAACGTACGATATAATTTTTTTGACATCGTCCTCGCTTGTTTTCGGTTTTAAGATAACTACCATTATTATTTCCTCCTGAATGTATGTGTTAAAATAAAAAGGATGAGCGCAAAGCCCATCCTTGAATAATTTTCAAAGTTTTATGCTGTCATAAATTAGGAGCATAAACGGGCTTCGCCTGAATTGTCACACGGAAAATAACCAAAGCTAAAGAAAAAGCTCTGGCTAAAGTAGAAAAAATATTCTGCTGTCTTTTCCAAAATACCGTGCAGCAAACTACTCATTTCTGTCTCCTGAACCATAAATTTAAAGTACCGGCAATTATTATACAACATCCCGCAATAAATTGCAAGTGTTTTTTTGAAAAATATAAAATTTTTTGTAATAAATATTTAATTTGTAATTTTAGTAAATTATGGTATAATTGTTACGGATGCATAAGAACATAATATCGGTTTATCTTAATTTTTTAAGATAATAAGCAAATGCTTGTACGGGTACGGTTTAGCCTTCATTTCATATGGGTGAATGCTTATATGAAATAATAAGGAGGCAATGCTGATGTTGAAAGCCGCATTAAAAATCACTGTGGCAGCTGTTGTAATATACATAATAGTATCAATAAAAGCAATATAGCCGTATCTCAGGTCAAAGAACACGGCTATTTAAGCTATTAATTTTTTGGCTAAACCTTAAACGGTTACCCTTTATATGTTTATTATAGCATCTAAATTCCTTTCTGTCAACAGCAGAAGGGAATTTTTTATAACGTCCTTGTAAGATGTCTTGTTACATGGCAGCTTATATTAACCGCGCAGGGCATTCCCGCTATGTGGGTCGGGAACGTCTCTACGTTAACACCGAGCGCGGTGGTCACGCCGCCAAATCCCTGAGGTCCTATATCCGTCTTATTAATTTCCCCGAGCAAGGTGTCCTCAAGCTCCGCATAGTACGGGTCCGGATTTTTGGAATACACATCCCGAAGCAGCGCCTGCTTTGCAAGACACGCCGCTTTTTCAAACGAGCCGCCTATTCCCACGCCGACCACGATAGGCGGGCATGGGTTGCTGCCCGCGGATCTTACGGTACTGACCACAAAATCAATTATGCCCTCAACGCCCTCGGACGGCTTGAGCATTTTTACAGCGCTCATATTCTCGCTTCCGAAGCCCTTGGGCGCGACTGTGATTTCTATATTCTCGCCGTCGACGATCTCGGTGTGTATCACTGCCGGAGTGTTGTCTCCGGTATTGCCGCGGCGGACAGGGTCAGCCACGACCGACTTGCGCAGATACCCGCTTTCATAGCCGCGGCGCACGCCTTCGTTTATCGCGTCGGCATAGGAGCCGCCTGTTATGTGAACGTCCTGTCCCAGCTTTACAAAAAATATCGCCATACCGGTGTCCTGACAGATCGGAAGCTCTTCCTCTGCCGCTATATCCGCGTTTTTGAGGATGTTTTGAAGCACATCCTTCGCGGTGTCGTTTGTCTCAGCCTCAAGACCCTGCTCCAGGGCGCGCTTTATATCAGGGTTAAGATAACAATTTGCGTCTATGCACATTTGCGCTACCGTCTCGGTAATTTGCTTTGCTTCTATTTCTCTCATATTTAATTACCTCTGTTATGGAACACCCACGAATTGAACCACCTGAGCCATGTGTTGGAGTAATCCTTTGTGATCGTAAATCCGGACAGTACCGGATAGAAAACTACGAACAGCAGTCCGCACAAAGCAACATAGGCGTTTGAAATGTGCCTGAACCATCCGAAGCGTTCCTCCAGATCCTTCAGCGTGTACACGATCATAGCGATAAGGAACGGCGTACTTGCAAAGAAGTGATAGATGAACACGCATCTTGTTACCAGTACCCAGGGCAGGAACTGCGCCATGAGACCGACAACCAAGAACAGGACTTTCTTGTCGCGTTTGATTATGCCGACAACGACCGTGTATATAAATGCCGCGATGCTCGACCAGAAGATAAGCGGATTTCCGAATACCGAAATACACCCTATCTTGTCCTGACCGACGGTTTCAACCGGAGCGGAATACGCCCACAGCGGTCTGTAGTCGATAGGCCACTGGTACCACTTTGAGGAATACGGATGAGTCGCGTCAAGATTGCTGTGGTAGTTATACATATAGCTCTGATTTCTGAGCATGGTGTTCCACACGTCCGGGTACCCCTCGACCATAGATATGGGCAGATACGAAAGCAGATATATAAGTCCCGGAATTGCCACGAAGAACACGAGGCAGCACAGGCAGGTCTTTATGACAAATCCCGCAAAAACGTTCTTTTTCTTTTTGGGCAAAGCCATATAAATGCCGATGAATATCAGCAGCAGCTCGACCGCGAGACCCGCGCCGGCGTACAGACAGATCCACTTTGACGCTGCGCCAAGTCCGAACATAAGTCCCGACAGAGCCAGCGTTCCCATGAGACGCAAAAATGACTTTTTCTCCTTAAACTTATGCGGTGAGTTCTTGGCATAGTCAAGGGCGCGCTTCCCGAACAGGAACATGAACAGGTACATAGCGATTATAAACGTCACCGGATACGAGTCAATGGTTCCGAGGCGGGTCAGTGAAAAATGCATAAAGTCAAAGGCAAATATCAATGTTCCAAGCACCGAGTATCTTGTGCGCTCAAACAGCTTTTTAAGCAGAATGTACATAAGCGGCAGCATTATAATTCCGAATGTCGCGCCCATGACCCTCCAGCCGAAGGGACACATTCCGAATATCGCTATACCAACCGCGATGATCAGCTTGCCGAGCGGCGGGTGCGTCGTCTCGTAATAAGGCATCATGTGCAGGTTTTCATACGCTGTGCGAGGATGATAGATCTCGTCAAAATATGTGCCGTTTTTAAACGACGTCCTGTACTGAGCGGTGTCCGGCTCATCCGCTATATTGGCGCAGTCGCCCTCGCCGTCAACGCTCGCTATATCGATCTTCGAGCCGTCGGATCTCCAGAACGCGATCTCAAACATACGGTAGTCGTCATCCTCAGCAACGCCCCGAATATATCTTGCCTGGGTCGGAGAAGAAAGCTTTACGACCTCCCACTTGAACACCGAGTTAAGCTTACAGTCAACGTTTATATTGGTCCAGTTCCTGCCGTCAGTTGACGCCGACAGCTTCATACCCGGCTTGTTCGCAACATCGCCTATGCCAAGATAGTATGTCACGGTGTCGACCGTCTGAGCTGAGCCGAAATCGATAACAACTTCCTCATTTGCGGCGGACGGCTTATAAAACGTCTGCGGATTATTGAGTCCGCCCAAATTGGCGTAGGTCACAACTCCGTATACAAGTACGATAACCGCCATTATTATTTTATCTGCGCGAACGATCTTCTCAGTCTTAAGAGGCTTTTGCGGGTCGTTCTTAAGCACGCCGCTGAGTTTTGCTGAAATTCTTGAAACCGCGCCGCAGTACGCGGACTTTGCCTTGCAGCACATTTTGTCAAGCGGAGTCGGCTCCGCGGCGCCTTCATCGCCGCATACCTTGGGACAGAGTACATAGTCCTGAATAATGACAAACATAGACACTATAAATGTCACAACCTCAAGCATCGAGGCAGCCGCCATAGCGGAATACGCCGGACCGGTGGTGTTAAACATCAGGATATATCTCAGCACAGCGAACACGTTTATCGCATTCACCGCGCTGAAGACCGCAAAGATCCAAAGGGTACGCTTGTTCTTTGAAAGCATATATTCGAATATAAGGAACAAAATCGGCGTTATCAGATAACGCTCATGCATCTTAAGTCCGAAAGTGAACAGAAACGCTATTATAAAGAACGAGGGAATGAAAATCTTTCCGCTCTCGCTCTTGATCTTAAGGAACAGCACAAGCGCGCCGACAACGGCAATGAGTATCATAACATAGTTGAGTACAGTAAGCAGCGTCTGAGATGCGCCGCCTGTCTCAAGCGTCACCCAATTAAGCTTGAGCATCGCGTAGAAGTTAAACGCGTTTATCGTGAAATACGGATAGGACGCCAAAGTGCTTCCGTACTTTTTGATTATCCACAGCGGATCAAAAGCCTTTATAAAGCTTCCGAAGAAGCCTGAACCCTGCGCCCACGCTCCATAATTATAAGGAACAATAAATACAAGCGCAAGAACCAGTCCGATACCTATCATCTTGAGTATCATCTTCCAGTCGCGGCTCGCCACGAACGCGAACAGGAACACCGGTCCTACCATAAGCGCCTGAGGCTTGATAAGCACAGCCAGCACGTACAGCACACCGGAAAGATACCAGTTCTTTTTATAGAGATTATACATAGCCAAAATCAGGAACAGAGCCAGAACCGACTCGACCTGACCCCACGCCGCCGAGTTTATAATAAGCAGCGGATTGAGCATGAAAATTATGCCGAGAATGAGCGCGGACTTACCTCCGAGCTGCTTTGAGCCGATTTTAAATATGGCGATCATCATCGCGAAGTCCGCCAAAATGCCCGGCAGCTTGAAGCAAAGCTGGGTCGCGTTTTCCGAAAGTCCGAATATCTTGTTTATCCACGCGAAAAATCCTAAGATCGTGATATATCCGGGAGGATAATCGCAGAAGTAATCCGGAGCGTAAAAGTGTCCTGTTCCGTCGGTTATTACCTTGTTGCCCCATGCTATCCAGCATGACATATCGGTGGGATAACCTTTAAGAAAGTATCCCAGAACCATTCTTACGATCAGAGCCGCCGCCGCGGTGATAACAAACACACGGAGCGGGATTTCGCTTTTTTGGCTCTTTTTCGTTAAAGGTTTAGCCTGCGCCGCGAGCGTCTTTTTCCCCTTATTTTTCTTTTTTGTGCCGGTCTCCGCGGGCGCGGGTACCTCCGGAGCAGGTGTAAGCCTGTCCGGCTGAACAAATTTTTGAAGGGCGGCAAAAACAAGAATAAACAATGCCGCAATCAGATACGCTAAATACACTTTGATATCTCCTTTGAATTAGTTTTTAATAAGAGGCAAAACCCCGTCAATCAACGTTTTCAGGACCGAATTCGGCATAATTCTGCCTCCACATTTCGCCAAACATTTGGCGCAGATCATCCGCCACTATCGTGTACGGATAGCAGAGCACCAGTAAATCGTCAAAAGGATGCAGCTCGTAAAAATCCTTAACGGTGAACGGCTGATAGGTTTCCCCGTGACCGTTGAACTGACGATAGTCTACTATGTAAACATCCTCATAATTATTGACCAGCCAGGTCGAAAAGGCGTTACCGTATGATTCCTTTATGACACATATCGACTTGCCGTTCCCGACATCGGTATGGAAGTGGTCGATCGGGTAATCACCCTCAAGAAATATATCATAATTTCCAAAATTCTCGTTAAGAAGCACCATTTCCTTTATCGGCTGCTCGAAAGCCATGTCTTTATACGACATACCGTAATAATCCACAATCGGTTGATACAGCACGATGCTGTCCGGACTTTCGCTGAGCATATCATAACCAGCCGTACCCTTCACCGCGCTACCCCACGAACCGATATATCCGTCGATAGTCTCAGTCTCAAATTGTTCTATTCCCGGCGCGGTATTGCCGGACCTGTCACAAAAATCAAGGTATGCGCAGTAGGAGCCGAAGTGGGTCCAGTGATGATCGGTCCTGAAGTACAAATAGTTGCCGAGGTTTATGTTCATCGCGCCCTCGGTGTTAAGCGGTATCACCGCGTCGTTGAGGTTATTGTATATATGCGATATCGACGACAGATAGTTCGTTTTGTAGGTATCAGATGCATAAAACTCGGCAGCCGTCGGCGCAATTCCGCAGAAAACCCGCGTGTCGGGCAGGTCGTCTGCCATACCGTTCACGATGCGCGCGAACTCCTCGCCTTTTTCTGGGGAGATCGCCAATAGTTCCATGCCGAAGTAATCACTCTCGCCTTTATCGAACACCGACACGCCGCCATACTCTCCGTCATAATTAAGATACCGCTCATCGTCTTTGACAACCACATCGCCGAGTACGCTGTTAGGCTCAACCGCGGTTCTGATTATCGCGACGTAATAATCAGGGTCCCAGCCGACATAGCATCCGAATGCCTCGGAAACCGCGCGAAGCGGGACCAGCACCCTGTCGCTTGATATGAACGGAGCCTCGTCAAGCTCATAAGGCTTGTCATTGACCAGCATTTCATCGTCGTCCACCCTGAGGTATATCTCCGTTCCGTCCAGCTCCGAGATGACCGACCGCTCATCCTCGTCCCAGTACACCGATGCGCCGAGCCGCTCAAATATCGCCCGCATGGGAACCATGACCCTGTCTCCGACAATAACCGGCTCGGCATCAAACGCTATTCTGCCGCCGTCTAAAAGAACGGTCACCGGCTCGTCCGCATACGCCGCTGTGCAGAGAGCGAATAAACTCAGCATAACCGCAGCAGACAAAACGACCTTTTTTACCAAACTCATTTATCCACCTTCCGTATTATCAAAAAAAGCTGCAAAAAATTATTTTGTTGCAAACAGAGTTATTATAACACACTAATCCAATATTTGCAAGATTTCAGACAAGAAATTTTATATAATTTTAATATTAATGCAAAAACACTTGCAATTTTGCTGAAAGTGATTTAAAATTATATAAATCATATGAAAGGCTATGGTATTTTTTATGAAAATTCTTATGGCGACAATGAAACTGGATATAGGCGGTGCAGAGACGCATATTGTTGAGCTTTCCAAGGCGTTAAAGCGCCGAGGCAACGATGTCTGGGTCGCCTCCGCAGGGGGCGCTTACGAGCCTGAGCTTAAGGAAGCCGGCGTTAAGCACGTCTATGTGCCTATGTCCGGAAAAAAGCCGGGCGATGTTTTTGCGGCATACAAAACGCTGAAAAACCTCATTATACGCGAAAGGTTCGACGTGGTCCACGGTCATGCCAGAATTCCCTGCTTTATCCTAAACCTTATCCGAAAATCGGTAAACTTCAGGTTCGTCACAACGGCGCACTGGGTCTTCAGCCTGCGCTTTCCTTATAAATATATCAGCAAGTGGGGCGACCGCTCGCTTGCCGTCAGCGAGGACATAAAACAATACCTTATCGATAATTACGGCATACAGCCGGGTAACATAAAAATCACGATAAACGGCATTGACACGGCAAAATTTTCGAAGCATACCGACTTTTCGGATGTCGCAAAGGAATTCGGACTTGAGCCGGACAAGCGCCGCATAGTATACGTAAGCCGAATGGACGCCGACCGCAGCCTCGCGGCGCATAAACTGATCGAGATCGCCGAGAGACTGGATAAGCGTATACCCAATCTTGAGCTGCTTATTGTCGGAGGCGGAAACGACTTTAAGAATATGGCAGCCGAGGCGGACGCCGTAAACAACAGGCTCAAAAAGGCACTCATCAAGTACACCGGAAGCCGCACCGACATAAACAAGCTGGTGGCGAGCGGCGACATCTTTGTCGGCGTAAGCCGCGCGGCGCTTGAGGCGATGGCTGCCGAAAAACCGTCGATAATCGCCGGAAACGAAGGTTACATCGGCATATTCGACGAGAGCAAGCTCGGCATATCAATCGACACAAATTTCTGCTGCCGCGGATGCGAACCGATCAGCGGAGACAAGCTTTATAACGACATTGTCACCCTGATGTCGATGAACAGTGTGGAGCTTTCTATGCTTGGGACCTACTCAAAAAATGTGATCGAGAAGTACTACTCCATCGAGACGATGGCGGACGACGCTATGAAAATGTATGTAAGCGTTATTAAAAACGAAAATATCAACGACGTCTCCGCGGATGAGTTTAAAACTATCGGAAATTATCCGCCGCCAATCCGCAACCCGAAAAACTACGACGCTGTGATCTCCGGTTATTACGGATTTGACAACAGCGGCGACGACTCTATCCTGAAGGCGATAGTTGAGAACCTTCGCGAGCTTAAGCCGGATATAAAGATACTCGCCCTGTCCAATGACCCAAAGGAGACTGCCGAGCTTTACGGCGTAAACTCGATACATCGTTTTAATCTGCCAAAAATATACGGCGGCATAAAGCACGCGTCACTGTTGATAAGCGGCGGCGGCAGTCTTATACAGGACATAACGAGCGATAAATCATTAGCTTATTATTTGTTTATAATAAGTCTTGCCAACCGGCTGGGTACCAAGGTTATGCTGTACTCAAACGGCATAGGTCCGATACTGAACAAACGCAACTATCCTAAGATACGCAAAGTCCTTGACCGCGTTGAATGTATAACTTTAAGAGAGAGATCATCGCTTGCGGAGCTTGAGAAAATCGGGGTCCGGAACCAAAACATAACGGTCACCGCTGATCCCGCGTTCACGCTGACGCCTGCGGCTGATGACGCAGTTGACGAAATACTGCAAAAAAGCGGGATAGAACCGAGCGAGGCGTTCGCCTGCGTTTCTATCCGCCCGTGGCAAAATCTCGGCAGAGGCTTTGAGACCGAGGTTGCACGCTCGGCAAAACACCTGAGCGAAAAATACGGCATGAAAATTCTTTTCATGCCGATGCAGTGTCCAAAAGACGTTGCAATAACAAAACGCATTGCCGCTCTTTCGGGGAAAGCCGCACGCGTTGCGCCCGAAAATTTGGCTCCCGCGGAAATGCTCGGTCTGACAAAGCGTGCAAGGATAGTTATAGGGATGAGGCTTCACACATTGATATACGCCGCGTCCGCAGCGACGCCGATAATCGGTCTTATATACGACCCCAAGGTGAGCGCTATTATGGATTATATCGGGCAAAGCGCCTGTCTGCCGGTGGAAGCTCTAAAATCCGATGAGCTTAACAGACTTACGGACTCGGTTATGGAAAACGCGGACGGCATCCGCACCGAGCTTAAATCCGCCGCTCAAAAAGCGGCGGGACTCGCCCGCGAAACCGCGGAAACCGCCGTTAAAATAATAGAGTCGGAAAAATAAAAGACTTACAAAAGAGGTATATTATGAATTTATTTGTTTTTAACAACCTGAGCAAGGACAAGACTGTGCGCAGTCTTATAAAGTTCAAGGAAAACGGAGACGCCGGCGCGTATTACGCCGCGGCGCGGCGGCTGATAAGGTTCGCCTCCGCACGGCTGACCGACGGAGATATAGTGCGCGAATACATCGTCCGCGCTATGCTGGAGCAGGACGATCTGCCGGACTTTGAAAGCGTTCGCGCCTTTGTGAGACAGGATATAAAGCTGATTTACGGCGGACTGCTCACCGCCGACTGGGACGCGCTCTGCAGCGCCCGCAAGCTGACGCCGTTTTCCGAGATCCGCGTACCCGCCTCCAATACGGGGCTTGGCGGTTATGCCCGCTCACTGACGAGCATAATGAACTCCTCATCCCGCGAGGCAATGATGGGTTCGGTGCTTGCCCACGCGGAAATATTCGGCACCGGCAGCACTTCGGCGTTTGCCGCTCTTAAATGGCAAAACGGCGGCTTCCGCGGCATAATGAACGCGGACCCGATAACATTTGACGACCTCACAGGGCTTGAGCATCAGAAAAAAGTGCTTATCGCCAACACCGAAAGCTTTATGAACGGACGCCCCGCCAACGACGTGCTGCTGACCGGAAGCAGCGGTACAGGCAAGTCGTCCTGCGTTAAGGCGTGTCTTAATATGTTCAAAGACAGCGGGCTTCGGCTGATCGAGGTAAAAAAGTCGGATTTAAAGCATCTCGGACAAGTGCTCAGAAGCATAAACAACTGTGTTCTTAAATATATTATTTTTATAGACGATTTATCCTTTGAGCCGGACGATCCGAGCTACAAAGCTCTTAAGGTGGCGCTTGACGGTCAGGCAGAGATCAGACGCAAGAATGTGCTGATTTACGCAACATCCAACCGCCGCCGTCTGATCAAGGAGACATGGACCGACCGGGAAGGCGGAGACGAGGTCCACAGAAGCGAGGCTATAAGCGAGCGCAAATCGCTTTCGGACAGGTTTGGGATTAACTTAAGCTTCCTTACTCCCACCCAAAACGAGTATCTTAAAATCGTTAAGGATATGCTTATGCGCCGCGATATTGAAATGACCGACGAAATCAAGGCAATGGCGCTCACATGGCAGATACAATACAACGGTTATTCCGGCAGGACCGCCGCGCAGTTTGTCGCAAATCTCCTGAGCAGCCGCTGAGCTTGGATAGCCTTAGCTCTTGCCTGAGCTTTAATATTAAATTTATTTAACAATTTCTTATTATTTTAAAATAATATTGATTTTCGTCGGATTTTGTGAGAAAATAGTTTTATACTATTTAAAAGCAGGTGATTTATATGTCGGGCAATGAAAACACCGAGTTGGAAAGCAACAGTGCATTTTTTGAAAGGTCAAAAATGCACTACAGCGGAAAAAAAGCGCCTGAGAAGGTGCATGGGGGAAAAGCAAACACAAATAATTCAAAGCCGCGCCGCCGCGTTTTGACGGCCGTTGTTTGTGCGGCGGCGGTATTGTTCCTGGCAGCGGCAGGCTACTGCGTCTACGCCGGAACATACGACAAAATTATGCCTAACACATACATTGAAAATCTAAATGTCGGAGGTATGACTCAGGACGAGGCTGCCGCGGCTGTAAATAATATATACGGCGAGGATAAAATCGCCGGTAAAACCGTAGTTTTTCACTGTATGGACGCGTCGTCGGTAATAAATACCGATAATCTGTCAATGAGTTTTGAGGCCGGCAAGACCGCGGTCGACGCGTATAATTCCGGCAGGAGCGGCGACGGATTTTTTACGAGAGTTGCAGACTTTAC
Organism: uncultured Monoglobus sp.; assembly: GCA_947624495.1. Lineage (GTDB taxonomy): Bacteria > Bacillota > Clostridia > Monoglobales > Monoglobaceae > Monoglobus. The sequence continues at coordinate 14,449 of CANQKP010000020.1, forward strand.
AACAGATTTATTCTCAAGCCGCAGGCTTGTTCCCGCTATCACTTATGATGAACAGGCTCTGACCGGCGCCATAAGCGATCTTTGCGCACCGTTTGAACGCGAACCTTTGGGCTACACTTTTCGTTTGGGCGAAAACAGCGATATTATAATCGCCAAACCCCAGCAGGGCGTCAAGATAGATATGGACGCCGCGGTCAGCAAGGTTATTGACCAAATTTGCACATTTACTTTCGGAGACGTTACATTCGAGCCTGAGATTACCGATGCGGAGCCTTTGGACCTTGACGCGTTCTACAACTACATCACCGCTCCGGCGGTTGATGCGCAGTACGCAAAGGATGAAAACAACAAGGTGTACGTTGTGCCGTCCAAGCCTCAGATCGTGGTAAACAAATCGGATGTTGAAAGAGCGGTGAACCAGCCGGATATCGAATACTCGATACCGGTCCAGCTTGTATCACCCGCGGTAAACGCCGAATATCTGCAAAGCATAATGTATGAGGACACACTCGGAACATACAGCACCAACTACGGCGGCAGCAGCGCAGCAAGGGCAAATAACATAAGCATAAGTTCAAACACAATAAGCGGTCTTGAACTGCTGCCGGGTGAAAGATTTGACTTTAACAAGATTGTCGGACAGAGAACCCCGTCACGCGGATATTTGCCCGCTCCGGTATATGTTATAAAAGACGGCGAAACCAAGAGCGAAATGGACTACGGCGGCGGCATCTGCCAGGTTTCATCCACGATATTCTGCGCGGTGAACCGAGCCGGACTCAATGTTATCTCAAGGACATCGCACTCAAAGGACGTTACCTATGTCCCGAAGGGAATGGACGCCACGGTTTCGTGGGGAGGTCCCGAATTCATATTTGAGAACAGCACCGATTATCCTATCAAAATTTTCGTGTCTGCCGGCGGCGCGACGCTCTCGGTAAGTATTGTGGGTTCCAAGGCAACTCCGCCGAACACCGTCATGGATGTTAAAAATGACGGCAATTCGATTGTCGTGACGAAAACTACCACAGATACCGACGGCACTGTGACCCAGGAGGTTTTCGACAGCAACAATCCGCCTCTTCCGCCGCCGACCGAGGCAATGAGCGAACTTGCCTCAAACGACGAGGCATAAACCAAAACCGCGCAAACCCTGAACGGTTTGCGCGGTTTTATTCAGTCAACTATTTCTATATTGTCAAGCTGGGCTTTCAGGTTCCTGCGGACGTCCGCAAGGTATTCAAGCCTTAAAGCGGCTCTCTCCTCCGCCTCCGCGTCGGTGAGTCCCTCCGCCGACTTTGCCTTTTTTGCCAGCTCATTAATACGGTTTATTTTTTCATTTGTCATATTATCACTCCGAATTTATTTTTCAGCTGTATTCACAACCGATATTTTATATCAGACAAAAATTTTTGTCAAGCGCCTTCGCTCTACGGAAATCATTTATCCGCTTGATTTAGGTTTTCAGGTTTTTCGATCATGCGCAAAAGCTCTGACTCGTCGATCACCGGTATGCCTAAGGAATTAGCCTTGTCGAGCTTGCTTCCCGCCTCGTCTCCGGCAAGCAGGTAATCGGTCTTTTTGGAAACGCTTCCGACTACCTTGCCCCCGTTTGCCTCTATAAGCTTCTTAGCCTCGCTGCGCTTCATGCCGGGCAGAGTTCCGGTTATCACAAACGTCCTGCCGCCAAGAGCGTCGCCGACCTCCTCAGCCGTGCAGGTCATATCAAGCCCATACTCCTTGAACCGCTCTATCAGTTTTTTGGTCGCGTCCTCGCTGAAAAAGTGAACAACGCTCTGAGCCATCTTAAGACCTATGTCCGGTATCTCCGCCAGCGACTCAGCATCCGCCTCCATGACCTTGTCTATAGTGCCGCAGCGCTCGGCTATGAGCCGCGCGGCACGGGTCCCGATAAGCTGTATACCAAGAGCCGAAAGAAGTCTGTCAAGCCCTCTTGATTTTGAGTTACGGATAGCCTTTATAAGGTTTTCGGCGGATTTTTCGCCAAACCCCTCAAGACCTGCCAGCTGCTCCGCCTTAAGAGTGTACAGGTCGGCGCTGTTTGAGATAAGGTTTTCGTCAATAAGCCGCTCCACAATGGCGGGACCGAGACCGTCTATGTCCATAGCCTCCTTTGAGGCGAAATGAATTATGCTTCTGAGCTGCCTTGCCGGACAGTTGGAATTAAGGCACTTAGTCGCCGCCTCGTCCTCCGCTCTTTCGATCGGCTCGCCGCACACAGGGCAGGTGTTTGGCATACGGTATTCCTCAAGCCCGTCCCTTCGTTTTGACTTGATCACCTCCACCACTTCGGGTATGACGTCGCCCGCCTTCTGGACGCTGATGAAGTCGCCTATCCGTATATCCTTCTCGCGGATAAAATCAATATTGTGCAGCGTCGCTCTTGAGACTGTTGAACCGGCTATCCGAACCGGCTCAAACACCGCGTTGGGAGTGACCGCTCCCGTTCTGCCAACTTGAAGAACGATGTCGAGCAGCTCCGTCTCCTGCCTTTCGGGCGGATATTTGTAGGCGGTCGCCCACCGCGGAGTTTTGGTGTTTGAACCCATTATATCCCTCTCCTCAAGGCTGTTGAGCTTGACCACCGCTCCGTCAATATCAAAGCCCAGCTCTCCGCGAAGCTCGCCGAGCCGCATTATCTCATCATAAGCCTGCTCTATCCCGTGCTGCACGTGTCGGTCGGGGATCACCTTAAACCCAAGCTTTTCCATATAGTCAAGGCTCTCCTTGTGTGTAGCGAAGCTGAGACCTTCCGCAGCCTGAACGTTAAATACAAATATATCAAGATTTCTCTGGGCTGTAACCGAACTGTCAAGCTGGCGCAGCGATCCCGCCGCGGCGTTCCGCGGATTTGCGAAGGAAGGCTCTCCCGTAAGGGCGCGTAGCTCGTTAAGCTTTAGGAACGCGTTCTTCGGCATGAACACCTCGCCGCGCACCTCAAGATAAGGCACCGGCTCGGTCAGTCTCAGCGGTATGCTCTTTATCGTCCTGAGATTGTTGGTTATATCCTCGCCCACGTCACCGTTCCCGCGGGTGGAGCCGCGGAAAAAGCTGCCGTCTCTGTATTCCAGAGAGACCGAAAGCCCGTCTATCTTAAGCTCAGTGACATACTCCGGCACATCGGTGTCAAGAGCGACTCTTACTCTGCCGTCAAACTCAAGCAGTTCATCCTTGCTGAACACATCGGTAAGGCTTTGCATCCTGACCGCGTGCCGGACGCTGTCAAAGCCTTCAAGCACCTCTCCGCCCACCCGCCTTGAAGGCGAATTCGGCGCGGAAAGTTCGGGGAACTCGCGCTCCAGCTCGATAAGCTCCCTTAGGTACATATCATAGTCAAAATCGCTGATCTCAGGCGCGTCCAGCACATAGTAGCTGTGGTTCGCCTTGTTGAGAAGCTTTGTCAGCTCCTCGATTTTGTTTTTTGCTTCATTAATATCCATGTTAAAATCCCGCTTAATCTAAATTATAATATTATTATAACCTAAAATTCCCATAACATCAAGCAAAATTTAATCAGCTGCGGGGATCTCAACTATAAACTCCGCCATACCGCCGCGGTTTTTGAGTTTGATCGTGCCGCCGTGCAGGTCTGTTATCGACTTCGCGATAGCAAGTCCAAGACCGTAACCGCCGCTCGAACGGCTCCTTGACCGGTCCGAGCGGTAAAACCGGTCGAAAACCTTGTCGGTCTCAAGCTCGCCCGAAAAGCTGTTGCTGACGCTGAGCCGCGCCTTGCCGTTTTCGGCTCTAAGCTCAAGCCTGATCTCGCCCTGCTCGCTGACATACTTCATGGCGTTGTCGAGCAAAATCAGCGTAAGCTGCTTTAATCCGCTTTCGTCGCCGCGTACCATGATCCCTTCCTCCACGCTCTCGGTGAATTTCAGGTTCTTTTCGAAAATCACCGCCTCATTCGCAAGTATAACGCTTTCAACCGCGCGCGAAAAAGATACCTCGGCAAGAATAACATTTTCCGCGCCGCCCGCGTCAAGCCGCGCCAGGCTGAGCAGCTCTCCGGTCAGCTCCGCCATACGGGACGATTCGTCCTTTATATAACCCAGCCATTTTTTCTCTTGGTTTATTGTGCTGCCGCCGTGGGCGAGCAGCACGTCTATGTTGGTGTTAATTGCTGCAAGGGGAGTCTTTAGCTCGTGGGACGCGTCGGCAATAAATCTGTTCTGTTTATCCCACGCCTCCTGTATCGGACGTATGGCGCGGTTGGCAAAAAACAGACAAATCAAAAACACCAGAGCAAGAGCCGCGACAAGAACTATAAACAGAGTAAGCGCCAAATTTTCCAGCATTTTTATCTGTGCGTCCGCGCTTGTCATATTCAGGTAGTATATTCTCTCGCCCAAGTCGTTTTCGGCAGCTGATATACGATACTTATAGTATCCGCTGTCTGTCTTGATCATTCGGCTGACCGGCGCGGTTCCGGCTTCTTCTGTCAGCGCCTCGCTTATAACACTTTTGTAAAACTCATCCTCATACTCGATCCTTGAGCGGACCTCCAAAATATTCCCGTCTTTATCCAGTCTCAGCGACACGTTTTCGATAGGCTCCGGTCTTTCACCGCGCGCCTGTGCATCATCCTGCGGCTCGCCGACCGCTCTGCCGGGATGTCTGTTTCTCATATCCGGCATATCTCCGAGCCGGAAATCATCACCCGCACCGAAAACATTCATTTGCAGCCTGCTGTCAAGCTCCCGTTCGGCATTCCTTACCGAAAACGCCAAAACCATACCGAAGGCTGTAATCAGCAGCACCGAGATCAGGGTCATATTAAGTGCAAGAAATTTGTTCCTCAGTTTCTTAAACATATTATTCTCCTATTCCTCCGCCAGCGAGTAACCCACTCCGCGTATCGTGTTGATAACCGCTTTTGAGCCTACATATTTAAGCTTTTTCCTCAGGAAGGATATGTAGACCTCAACATGGTTCGCCTCCGCCTCGGAGTCAAACCCCCACAGCTTTTCTATTATCATATCCTTTGAAAGCACGGAATTATGGTTGGCAATGAGGTATTCAAGCAGTTCAGACTCCTTGCGCGTCAGCTTGACCTCGGCGGCGCCGCAGCTCAGACTCAGGCTTCGGGTGTCAAGAGCTATGTCGCCAAGCCCCATCGCGTCGGGAACAACGACCTCGCCGCGCCGTCTGCCCAGCGCCCGTATGCGGGCAAGCAGTTCCTCGGTGTTAAACGGCTTTGCAAGATAATCGTCCGCTCCGCTGTCAAGCCCCCTGACCTTGTCGCTTATCTCTCCCTTGGCGGTCAGCATAATGACCGGCGTTTCACTGCCTGCGGCGCGCATATTTTTTATGACTTCCAGTCCGTTCATTTTGGGCAGCATAAGATCGAGAACTATCACGTCATAAATATTGCTCATCGCGTAATCAAGCCCGTCCTCGCCGTTATACACACTGTCCACGGTATAGTTTTGCCGTTTAAGTATCTGAGTCAGCGCTTCCGCAAGAGGTATCTCGTCCTCAACTATCAATATCCGCATAATAATCACTCCATTTAACCATTATAATAACATATATAAATTATGATAGCAAACATTTCTTAAAAATTTCTTAAAACCCTCTTGTTTGATCGTGTCTTTAGTGTTATAATTATCCGAAGGTCATAAACATATTTTGAAAGGATTTTGTATATGAAGCTGTATAACACGATGACAAACAGAAAAGAGGAGTTTGTACCAATCAATAAAGACAAAGTCATGATGTACTCCTGCGGTCCTACCGTGTATAACTATTTTCACATCGGCAACGCGAGACCGTTCATTATATTTGACACACTGCGCAGATATCTTGAGTACCGCGGCTATGACGTTAAATTTGTGCAAAACTTTACGGATATAGACGACAAGATGATCAACAAGGCAAACGACCTCGGAATAACCGTCAAAGAGCTTGCCGACAAATATATAGCCGAGTACTTCACCGATGCGGACGGACTCGGCATACACCGCGCCACCGTTCATCCCAGAGCCACCGAGAATATCGACTCAATAATATCGATAATCACCAAACTGGTGGATCGGGGATACGCTTACAACGTGGACGGAGATGTGTACTTCAGCACAAAGAAATTTAAGGATTACGGCAAGCTGTCGCACCAGCCTCTTGAGGATTTGGAGAGCGGCGCGAGAATTGACATAAACGAGGATAAGCGCGACCCTATGGACTTCGCGGTCTGGAAGAAGCAGAAGCCCGGCGAACCCGCGTGGGAAAGCCCGTGGGGAATGGGCAGACCGGGCTGGCACATTGAGTGCAGTGCAATGGCGAACCGTTATCTTGCCGACACCATAGACATTCACAGCGGCGGCAGAGATCTGATATTTCCGCACCACGAAAACGAGATCGCTCAGAGCGAGGCTGCGAACGGATGCGCCTTTGCCAACTACTGGGTCCACAACGGATATATAAACATCGACAACCAAAAGATGTCAAAATCGCTCGGCAATTTCTTTACCGTCCGCGACGTCGCAAAAGAATTCGACTATGAGGTAATCCGGTTTTTCATGCTGTCGGCGCACTACAGAAGCCCGATCAACTTCAGCAAGGAACTTATGGAGTCGTCAAAATCCGCTCTTGACAGGATATACACCTGCCTTGAAACGCTTAAGTTCTTAAGCGGCACAGCCGAAACCGAAGAGCTTAAGGACAGCGAGCGCGAATTCATCGATCTGCTTAACAGAAGGCGTGATGAGTTCATTTCGGCTATGGACGACGACCTTAACACCGCCGACGCCATATCGGTACTGTTTGAGATCGTGTCTGACGCTAACGTTGCCCTGACCTCCGGCGCGGAACCGTCAAAGCAGGCGGCGGCAAGCGCTTATGATATGCTAAGAGAGCTTGGCGGGGTCTTAGGACTGCTCAGCCGCGAAAAGGAGGATGCGATACCCGATGAGGTAACGGCGCTCGTTGACGAACGCGCGGCAGCAAGAAAAAACAAGGATTGGGCAAGATCGGACGAGATCCGTGACAGACTTAAGGAAATGGGCTATACCGTTAAAGACACCCGTCAGGGTCAGCAGCTGATCAAAGACTAATATGATAGATGTAATATTAAATGAACTTAACCTGAAAAAAATACCGCCGGAGCAGTATTCCGCGCTGACTTTGGCGTATCTCGGCGACTGCGTATACGAGCTTTACGTGCGCAGCCGCCTTGTCAGCGGCGGCAACCGAAACGTCAACGCTTTGCACAAGGATGCCACAGCACACGTGTGCTGCCGCGCGCAGGCGGAATTTTACAGAAAAGTCGAGGATATGCTCACAGAGGACGAACTTGCGGTTTTTCATCGGGGCAGGAACACAAAGTCCCATGTGCCGAAGAATTCCGGCATGAACGACTACCGCATTGCCACCGGCGTCGAGGCTCTTATCGGCTGGCTTTATCTTAAAGGCGAAAAACAGAGAATATGCGACCTTCTTAAATACATATTTGACTGATAGGAGGGCATTTTATGAGCTCGGATATCAAGCTTAAAAATGTATTTATGATTATTCTCGGCGGGGCTGTAATGGGCTTTGCCCTGTCATTTTTTCTGGTTCCCGCCAAAATAGCCGCCGGCGGCGTCAGCGGAGTTTCCACGGTACTGCACTACCTTTTCGGACTGCCGGTGGGAATTATGGTGTTTGTTATCAATATTCCGATATTTATAATGGGCTTTGTCGAATTTAAGGGTCGTTTTCTCATGGCTTCGGTGCTGGGGACCTTGGCGCTGTCCGTGTCCACATGGATATTTGAGTTTGAGTTTTTCCGAAGGTTCCTGCCTGTGTCCGAGGACATTTTTCTCTGCTCGGTCCTGGGCGGGGCTATCTACGGCTTGGGTTTAGGACTTACCATACGCGCCGGAGGGACCACCGGCGGAACAGACATTGTGTCGCTGGTTCTTAAGAAGAATTTTCCAAATCTTTCTGTCGGGCAGCTGATCATCGCCATTGACGGCATTATCATAGCCGCCGCGGGAATAGCTTTCAAAAGCTTTGAAACCGTGCTGTATTCCGCAGTCCTGCTGTTCGTCAGTTCCTACGTGCTTGACACGATTTTGGCGGGTGTTGACTTTGCCAAGATAGTATATATCATTTCCGATAAAAATCCTGATATCTCAAAGGTGATCGCCGAAAAAATACACCGTGGCTCCACCGGTCTTTCGGGGTACTCGTACTACAGCGGTAAGGACCGGAACGTTCTGATGTGCGTTATGCGCAAGTTCCAGCTTCCCGCAATCAAAAGCATAGTGACCGAGATCGACCCGACCGCCTTTGTGATAGTCTCGGACGCCAAAGAGGTTATCGGCGAAGGCTTCCGCTACGACCTGATAAAAAACCAATCAAAATAATTAATTTTCTTTCGCTCTTATCTCAGGGATTTTATGGGCGGGGTCCCTTAGTTTGTCCTGCCGGTCGGAACCAGCCGGACTTGGACAATTAAAATTAAACACAAATTTGCAAATCATAAAATAAAAAAGATACTGTAAAGTAGGATATGAAAAATGAGAGAAGAATAAAAAACGCCGTCACCCTTGACAGCTTAGGCAA
>CANQKP010000021.1 GCA_947624495.1 uncultured Monoglobus sp.
CAAAAGCTTTTGCGTGGCAAATACTACCCCTTCCGTCAGGCTTTGCCTGACACCTCCCCCTCCTTTTCAAGGAAGGGGAGGCAAGCAGGCGGCAATCTGCCGCCCGTTTCCTATTTACTAATCCTTACACCGGCTTTGCTGTTATACATTACGTTATGCGGAATTTATATAACCTTATAGCCTTTTGCTTCGACCGCTTGTTTCAGTGTATCGTCCGAAACATCTCCGCTCATTGAAACGACCGCGGTTCCGGCTGTGTGGCTTACTTCCGCCGAGTCAACGCCCGGCAAAGCCTCCAAACATTCTTTAACTGTCGCCTCACAGTGCGGACACATCATACCTTCGATCTTAATAGTCTTTTCCATAGTTTTTACCTCCGTTTTTGTTTTGATTTTATTTTTAATTTTAATTTTCTTGTCATGCTTATTGTCTCGTATATCCTTAAAGTTCAGCCTCAGCGCGTTGCTTACCACGCAAAAGCTTGATAAGCTCATTGCCGCCGCCGCAAACATAGGATTAAGCTTTAGCCCGAATATGGGTATGAGCGCACCTGCGGCAAGCGGTATACCGATTATATTGTATATAAACGCCCAGAACAGATTTTCGTGAATATTCCTGAGTGTGGCACGGCTGAGCCGGATCGCGGCAGGCACGTCTGAAAGCCTGCTTTTGACCAGTACAATATCCGCGGCATCGACCGCAATGTCAGTTCCAGCACCAATGGCGATACCTGTGTCGGCTCTTGTGAGGGCGGGCGCATCGTTTATACCGTCGCCGACCATAAGCGTCTTGCCGCCCTTGCGGAGATCGCGAATTACCCTCTCCTTGCCGTCGGGCATAACTCCGGCAATCACACGGTCAACTCCCGCCTGCTTGCCGATTGCCGCGGCAGTGCGCTCGTTGTCGCCGGTAAGCATTATTACCTCTATACCCATGTTTTGAAGCTCTTTTACAGCTGCGGGACTGTCATCCTTGATCACGTCCGCGACCGCTATTATTCCCAAAAATTTGCCGTCATAGGCAAAAAAGAGCGGGGTCTTTCCGTCCTGCGCGAGCGAGAATGATCTTGCTCTCATTTCATCGCTGATTTCCGCAGTTTTGCTGATGAAATCCATGTTTCCGCCGTTTAAGCTTTTGCCGTCAAAATCGGCGGTGAGACCGCTTCCCGGCAAGGCGCTGAAGCCGTCGAGCATTTTAGCGGACGTTCCCTCTTCCTCCGCCTTGCTTATGACCGCCTTTGCCAAAGGATGCTCGCTGTTTTTCTCAAGTGAATACGCAAGACTCAGCAGCTCGCCGCGCTCAACTCCTTCAGCGGTGATTATGTCGGTAACCTTAGGCTCGCCTTTTGTTATTGTTCCGGTTTTGTCAAGAGCCGCAACGCTAACTTTTCCCGCTTCTTCAAGAGACACAGCTGTTTTAAACAGTATTCCGTGCCGCGCCCCGACGCCGTTTCCGACCATGATCGCCACCGGCGTCGCAAGTCCCAACGCACACGGACAGCTAATAACCAAGACCGAAATCCCTCTCGCCAGAGCAAAGCCTGTACCGTATCCGGCAATAAGCCATATTATTGTCACAATTACCGCAATCGTTATGACCACCGGCACAAAGACGCCCGACACTCTGTCGGCGACCTTGGCGATTGGAGCTTTGGTCGCGGCTGCATCGCTGACCATTTTAATTATCTGCGACAGGGTCGTGTCTTCTCCTATTCTTGTCGCTCTGCATTTCAGGTATCCCGAATTATTTATCGTAGCCGCCGAAACCTTGTCGCCGGCATTTTTATCGACCGGAATACTCTCGCCGGTCAGAGCCGCCTCGTTAACAGCGCCGCCGCCTTCGATAACCACTCCATCAACCGGTATGTTAGCCCCGGGACGCACAATGAATATATCCCCGACCTTTACCTGCTCTATAGGGACCTCGGTCTCTTTGTCGTTTTCAAGAATAACCGCAGTCTTGGGCGCAAGCTTCATAAGCCCTTTAAGCGCGTCGGTCGTTTTGCCCTTGGAGCGTGACTCAAGCATTTTGCCAACGGTTATCAGAGTCAGTATCATAGCCGCCGATTCAAAGTAAAATTCATGCATATAACCCATAACAGCCTGATGATCCATATTAAGCTGCGCCTGGGTCATGGCAAACAGAGCATATGTGCTGTATATAAATGAAGTTCCCGCGCCCAGCGCAACAAGTGTGTCCATATTCGGCGAGCCGTGCAGCAAGCCTTTAAATCCGATTACAAAGAACTTTCCGTTTATTATCATGATGATCTCGGTAAGCAGCAGCTGGATAAGCCCCATGGCAACATGGTTTTCCTCTAAAAGCTTGGGAACGCGCCAGCCCCACATCATATGTCCCATTGAAATATACATTAATACCGCTAAAAAACCGACAGACCACAAAAGGCGCAGCTTCAGCGCTTTAGTCTCTGTGTCGGATAGACTGCTTTCGGTTTGTTTAGGTCCCGCTGACGCAGAAGCGCCCTTAAGTGAAGCGCCGTATCCCGCCGCTTTGACCGCAGCAATAATATCATCCGGCGCGGCTGTACCCTCAACGCCCATTGAGTTGGTAAGCAGACTGACAGAGCAGGAGGTTACTCCCTGAACTTTTGAAACAGCCTTTTCAACTCTCGCGCTGCACGCCGCGCAGCTCATTCCCGTAACGTTATATTGTTCCACAATATCACCTCGCAAAGTCTTAATTACTTCATCATTTTTTGCAGCGTCGCTACAAGCTCATCGATCGTTTCGTCCTTACCGTCTCTTATATCATCCGCAACGCAGGTCCTGATATGGCTGGCGAGCAGTTCCTTGCTGAACGCGTTAAGAGCGGCGCCCACTGCCGACGCCTGAACAAGTATGTCCGGGCAGTATGCGTCGCGCTCCACCATACCCTTTATGCCGCGTATCTGACCTTCAATCCGGCTCAAGCGGTTGATAAGGCTTTTATATTCCTCATCGCTGCGCTTTTTTGTCCTGTGACAACATTCACACATAAATATCATACTCCTTAATATATCCTAAAAAAATTATATACCCCCTTGGGGTATATGTCAATACTTTTTAATTAAATATTTTATATATTTTTTGAAAAATCGGATTATTTATACTTAAAAACAGTATGTCAAAATTTCTGTAAAATCTGGTATGCTTTTTGTACCGCACGAATGAACGAAACCGCGTAAGCGTTTGTTGAAAAAGTAACAAAATTCTTAAAACTGCGTAAAAACGTTAATTGTGGATAACTTTTAAAAAAACTGATTTTCGACAGATTTTACACTTAAATTTTGGTGGATAATGTGTATAACTCTGTTGATAACTCGTTTTTTCGGTAGTTTGAGCTTGTGGAAAATAATGTTTGCTTAACATTGGTGTATTTGAATTTTAATATTTTTGTAATTTTCCCTTGACAATTTTTGATTTTTGTGATTTGAAAATAACGATAAATATAAACATAATTCAGTACAAAACTACAGAAATATTGCAAACAAAAAGCTGAACATCACTAACTCTCGTCCAGCTTCTTTTTTATCCTTTGCAGAGCGTTGTCAATTGACTTGGCGGGCTTGTCGATTATCTCGGAAATTTCATTATATGACATTCCCTGAAGGTGCAGTATCAAGACGCGTTTTTCCAAATCGCTGAGCTTTTCGTTTATTTCCTTTTCAATATCTCTGAGCTTTTCATTTATAAGATACAAGCTTTCGGGGTCGACCGTGTCATGACCGATAATGGTGTCACCGAGTGTGATTTCTGATGTCTCATCATCAATTGGGTTATTCAGCGACACATATGTGTTAAGCGGCAAATGCTTTTGCCGTCCGGCGCTTTTGATCGCAGTGTATATCTGACGTCTGACGCACAGGTCCGCAAAAGTCGAGAAAGACGCCTCGCGCTCCGGGTCAAAATCACGTACCGCGGCAAACAGCCCGATCATTCCTTCCTGAACAAGGTCGTCGCTGTCTCCGCCGGCGAGAAAGTAAGCCTTTGCGCGGGATCTGACCATGTTTTTATATTTGCTCAAAAGATGATCCGCCGCCCTCCGGTCATGCTTCGCAAGGATAGCTATCTCCTCGTCGCTGTATTTTCTGTAATCCAAAGTTGATCTTCCTTTCTGCCTGACACGGTTATTTTCAAAAAGGGGAAGCCATTTACGACTCCCCCTTATACCGCGTTAAATCAATAAGGCAATTTTATATCAAAGCAACAGTTTCTCTTGCAATCGCAAGCTCCTCATTTGTTGGTATAACCATAACCTTGACCTTTGAGTCGGGTGTGGAAATATACATTTCCTCGCCGCGCTTCTTGTTGTTTTCAGGGTCGATCTTAACGCCGAGATAACCAAGATACTCGCAAATCTTTCCGCGGGTCTGACAGTCATTCTCGCCTATGCCGCCGGTGAAAGCGATTGCGTCAACGCCGTTCATTGCCGCAACATACGAGCCGATGTACTTGGCAACTCTGTAGATAAACGCGTCAAGAGCTACCTGCGCTCTCTCGTTGCCTTCCTCCGCCGCTGCCGAAAGATCGCGGAAGTCGCTGGAAACGCCGGAAATACCAAGGACTCCGGATTCCTTGTTGAGTATGTTCAAAACCTCGTCAACGCTGAGGTTTTCATTGTTAGCCAGGAACTGTACAACCGCCGCGTCAATATCGCCGCTTCTTGTACCCATGATGAGACCCTCAAGCGGAGTGAGACCCATACTTGTGTCAACGCACTTTCCGCCAATCGATGCGGAAATGCTGGCGCCGTTACCCAAATGACAAACTATGACCTTACAGCTGCTCTTGTCGAGTTCCGCGAAATCGATTGTTCTGGCGGAAACGAACTTGTGGCTCGTGCCGTGAAATCCGTACTTGCGAATTCCGTATTTTTCATAATATTTATAGGGTATCGCGTACATATACGCCTTGGGACTCATGCTCTGACCAAACGCGGTGTCAAATACCGCGACCTGCGGCTTGCCGGGCAGAGCTTCCTCGCAGGCTTCAATGCCGATAAGGTTCGCCGGATTGTGCAGAGGACCGAGAGGGAAGCAGTCTTTAACGACCTTTTTCACATCATCGTTGACGATAACGGAGTCGCTGTAAACCTGTCCCGCATGGAGAACTCTGTGACCGACCGCGGAGATCTCGTCAATATGCTCGATCACGCCGTGATCAGGGTCAACCAAAGCCTCAAGCACCAGCTGGACCGCTGTCGTGTGTGTGGGCATTGACTGTTCCTTAACATAGCTTTCCTTATTTTCGGGCGAATGAGTGAGCTTTGATCCGTCAAGACCAATTCTCTCACACAGACCTTTTGCCAGAACCTCCTCGGTGTCCGTTTCGATAAGCTGATACTTAAGGGAAGAGCTTCCCGCGTTTATAACTAATACTTTCATATGTAAACCCTCCGAAATTATATTATTTTCAATAAGGGGCAACGCCCCGTCGTCTTAATTCAGTTATATATTCTGTGCCTGAACGCTTGTTATCGCAACAACGCCCGCGATATCCTCGGCGCTGCAGCCTCTTGACAAATCGTTTACGGGTTTTGCCATACCCTGAGTCATAGGACCGTACGCCTCCGCCTTCGCAAGTCTCTGCACCAGCTTGTAACCGATATTTCCCGCGTCAAGATTGGGGAAGATAAGTACGTTTGCCTCTCCCGCAACCTTGCTTTCGGGCGCCTTAAGCGAAGCAACGCTTGAAACTATCGCGGCGTCAAGCTGAAGCTCGCCGTCCAATTTGAGATCGGGAGCCTGCTCCTTGGCAATGTTTGCCGCGTTTCTAACCAAATCGACCTGCTCAGACTTTGCGCTTCCGTATGTCGAGTATGAAAGCATTGCAACCTTAGGCTCGTCTCCGACGAGAGCCTTGTATGACTTAGCGGAAGATATAGCTATCTCGGCGAGCTTCTCCGAATCGGGGTACTCGTTAAGACCGCAGTCTGAGAATACAAATGTGCCATTATTGCCGTACTCGCAGTCGGGAACCAGCATAAGGAAGAAAGCGGACACTACCTTTGTACCGGGAGCTGTCTTTATGGTCTGAAGCGACGAACGCATAACATCGGCGGTAGCGTGGACCGCTCCGGCAACCATACCGTCAGCCTTGCCTGTCTTAACAAGCATACAGCCGAAATACAGCACGTCCTTAATAATTTCCTTAGCCTGTTCGGGAGTCATGCCCTTCTTCTTTCTAAGCTCATACAGACCGTCAGCCAGTTCGGGAGCAAGCTCGCTTGATGCAGGATCAATGATCTCCGCTCCGGAGATATCAAGACCCTCAGCCTTTGACTTTATAACATCGGGATCACCCAAAAGAATAAGCTTTGCGTATCCTTCTTTTAAGATCTGGGCTGCCGCGTCAATCGTTCTCTGTTCCTCACCCTCGGCAAGAACGATAGTCTTTAAGTCAGCCTTGGCTTTAGCCTTAATTGTTTCCATGAAATTTGACATAGTCTTTCCCTCTTTCATTATATTTAGTATGTATATTTTTTAACAAAATTTGCTTTATATATTATACACCTAAATAATCATTATTTCAAGTAATATTTTGGTCAAATATATAAAAATTTTATATAGTTCCGTTATGAACATAAAAAGCGGAGCGTTCGGCTCCGCTTTTAAATTAATCAAGCTCAAACGCGCCGGTATAGAGCTGATAATACTTGCCGCCCTTGGCGATAAGCTCGTCATGGCTGCCCTGCTCGATGATCCTTCCGTGTTCAAGAACAACGATCATATCCGCGTTCCTGACGGTCGAAAGTCTGTGCGCGATCACAAACACGGTCCTGCCCTTCATCAAACCGTCCATACCCTTTTCGATCAACTTTTCGGTTCGGGTATCGATTGAGCTTGTCGCCTCGTCAAGTATCAGAGCGGGCGGATCGCTCGCGGCTGCTCTCGCTATCGCAATCAGCTGGCGCTGTCCCTGGCTCAGGTTTTCTCCGTCAGACGTCAGCATTGTGTTATAACCGTCCGGCAGATGAGTGATGAACCAATGCGCGTTGGCGATTTTTGCCGCTTCGATACATTCCTCGTCCGTAGCGTCAAGTTTTCCGTATCTTATGTTATCCATGACCGTACCGGTGAAAAGATGCGTATCCTGCAGCACCATTCCCAGCGAGCGGCGCAGATCGTCCTTGCGTATATTGTTAATAGTAATTCCGTCGTATGTTATCTTGCCGTCGGGAACATCATAAAACCTGTTTATAAGATTTGTGATTGTAGTCTTTCCCGCGCCGGTGGAGCCGACAAACGCAATCTTCTGACCGGGTTCGGCGACAAGAGAAATGTCGTTAAGCACCGTCTTTTTGCCGTCATAACTGAATGTCACGTTCTTAAACTCGACCTTGCCCTTGACCTCGTTATAAATCACTTCTCCGTTTTTGCCTGTCCGCTTCCATGCCCATTGACCGGTCCTGTGAGCCACCTCAACGATCTTGCCGTCAGGTTCGATAACAACTCTTGCAATTGTCGCTTTGCCGTCGTCAATCTCCGGCTTTTCATCGATTACCTGAAAAATTCGTTCCGCGCCCGCCATGGCGTTCAGTATAGCGTTCACCTGCTGCGACATCTGGGTTATCGGCTGAGAGAATGAGCGTGTATACTGCAAAAACGCGGTCAGAGAACCTATCGTCAGCGCAAAAAATCCCACATCGGAATTACCGCTGTATATAGTGAGAGCCGCTCCCACCATGGCGGTAAGCGCGTAATGGAGATACGAGAGGTTGCCCATTATCGGGAACAGAATATTCGCAAACGTGTTCGCGTTCGATGAAGCGTTTCTCAGCGCCTCGTTTATGTTCGCGAACCGATCCTTTGACTTATCCTCATGACAGAAAACCTTTACGACTCTTGAGCCTTCTATCATTTCCTCAACATAACCGTTGACCGCTCCCAGCGCGTTCTGCTGCTTTTTGAAGAACAGCGCCGAGCGTTTGCCGACAAAGCTTATTACTCCAAACATGATAAACAGCATAACAATAACCAGTATTGTGAGCAGCGGACTGAGCACTATCATCATTACAAAGACGGATATCACCGTCAAAAACGATGACACGAGCTGTGGCACGCTTTGGGACATCATCATTCTGATAGCGTCCGCGTCGTTGGTATAGCGGCTCATGATATCGCCGTGCGTGTGAGTGTCAAAATACTTTATCGGCAGCTTCTGCATATGAACAAACAGATCGTTGCGGATGTTATACAAAACTCCGCTTGAGATCGTCACCATTATTCTGTTGTACAGCCATGACGACAGAGCGCCGATAATATAAGCGCCCAGCAGAAGCAAAATATTAACCAAAAATCCGCCGATTTTAGGGTTCTGCTGTCCGATAAGAGGCACAATATAATCGTCGATTATCGGCTTTAACATATATGTACCGTAAACATTTGCCGCGCTTGACAATATTACGCATATTATAACAGCGGCGAGTCTAAACTTGTACTCACCGAAATAGCTGAAAAGTCTCAGCGCGGTCTGTTTTGTGTTCTTGGGTTTTTTAAATCCTTTTTGCTGTATCGGAGGCATATTAAGCAACTCCTTTCTGCTGAGACTCGAAGATCTCGCGGTAAATATCGCTGGATCTGAGCAACTCGTCATGAGTACCCTGGGCGCTTATTCTGCCGTTATCCATAACGACTATCTTATCGGCGTTTTCGATCGAACTTATGCGCTGAGCAATTATTATTGTGGTCGTGTCACGGAGCTTGGTCTTAAACGCCTCTTGAATTCGGGCGTCGGTCTCGGTGTCGACCGCGCTTGTGCTGTCATCCAAAATAATGATCTTCGGTTTTTTAAGCAGCGCCCTTGCTATGCAAAGTCTCTGCTTCTGTCCTCCGGAAACGTTGACGCCGCCCTGACCCAGATCTGTAAGATATCCGTCGGGGAACGCGCTTATGAAGTCATCGGCGCAGGCGTCGCGGCAGGCTTCTTTTATCTCATCCATTGTGGCGTGTTCATCGCCCCAGCGGAGATTGTCGGCAATAGTACCGCTGAACAAAACGTTCTTCTGAAGCACCATCGCGACATTGTTTCTGAGAACGTCAAGCTTATATTCCTTAACGTTATGACCTCCGACGATAACGTTTCCGGCGGTCGCGTCGTAAAGTCTCGGAATAAGCTGTACAAGCGAGCTTTTGGACGAGCCGGTAGCTCCGATAATTCCGACGGTTTCTCCGGATTTAATATCAAGATCGATATGCCGTATCGCGCAGTTCATAATGTCGTTCTGATAGCTGAACGCAACGTCCTCAAACTTGATCGAGCCGTCCGCCGGCTTAAGATCGGGGTTGGCGTTGTCATCGGTTATGTCAAGCTTTTCATTTAATATTTCCACAACTCTGTCGCCGCTGGCTTTGGAATTGACAAGCTGTATAAATATCATCGAGATCATCATAAGCGACATAAGTATCTGTGTTACGTATGTAATAAAACTGATGAGCTGACCCGTATACATATTTCCGACAATGATCATGTTTCCGCCGAACCAGAGTATCGCGACGATACAGGCGTAAATCACCATCTGCATGACCGGCATATTAATGATTATCAGCCTCTCGGCTGAAAGCTGCGCATCGCGGACGTCAGTAGTCGTGGCGTTAAACTTCTCGTCCTCGTGCTGTTCGCGGACAAAAGCCTTAACAACGCGGATACCGGCAAGGTTCTCCTGAACCACTCTGTTAAGATCGTCGATCCTGTGCAGCAGCTTACGGAACTTAGGCATCGCCAATTTTGAAACCACGAACACCACAATGCTGATCACGGGTACCGCGATCAAAAAGATAGTTGCAAGCTTCGCGTTGATAGTTATCGCCATAAACAGCGCCATGGAGAACATCATAGGCGCGCGGACACAGGTCCTTATGACCATCATCGTTGACATCTGTATATTGTTGATGTCCGTTGTGAGACGCGTCATAAGCGACGATGTGCTGAACCTGTCAATATTCCTGAATGAAAAATCCTGGATCTTGTTAAACACAGCGGCACGTATGCTCGCGGCAAATCCGGTCGAAGCGACCGACGCTGTCCGCGCGGCGCCGGCTCCGAAGCACAGAGAAATTACCGCCATGAGCATCATAAGCAATCCGGATCTTATAACATAACCGATATCCGAATTTGCAATTCCAACGTCAACGATCCGCGCCATCATAAACGGGATCGTTGTTTCCATAACAACCTCGCCCACAATGAGCAGCGGCGTCAGCAGAGCGTACTTTCTGTCGGTCCCGGACATGAGGCGGAGCAAAGTTTTTAACATAAACTATTCCTTCTTTCTATAATTAAAAGAGGCATTATCGTCTCCGGTTTACATTTGTTAATTACTTTCTTAATATTATTATTCGGCAAGAGCAGCTTTAGCGTACAGGCTGCATTCTACCCGCTTTCTCATCATTTCACAGCTGAGCTTGTGCGGCTTGTTCATGCTGCCGTTGATCAGGCAGGCGTTTGCCACACAGCCGCCGCTGCAAAAGAACTTAGCGAAACATTCCTTACAATCGGGCTTTGAGTATATATTGCAGTCGGCGAATTTGTTGCGAAGATCTCTGTCAAGCTCACCGTCATCATACAGGCTGCCCATTTTATACTCCTCCGTTCCGACGAACTGGTGGCACGGATATACGTCGCCGTTCGGAGCAACCGCCACGTACTCGCAGCCGCAGCCGCAGCCGGACAAACGCTTGATTATACACGGTCCCTCGTCAAGGTCTACCATGAAATGGAAGAAATTGAAGCCGCTGCCCTCTTTTTTACGGCGGACATATTCGCGGACAAGCGTTTCATATTCGTCAAAAATTCGGGGAAGATCCTCTTCCCTCAGGGAGTAGTCGGTCTCCTCGCCGCACACCACCGGTTCGACCGAGATTTGTTTAAATCCCAAATCAGCCAGATGCAGAACATCGTTCGCAAAGTCAAGGTTATACCTCGTGAATGTACCGCGAACGTAATAATTGTCCTGATTTCTGCTTTCGGCGGTTTTCTGGAAAATCGGAACGATCTTGTCGTAGCATCCGGTTCCGTCGGCACGGCAGCGCACCCTGTCGTTGACTTCTTTCCTGCCGTCAATGCTCAGCACAATATTGGACATATTGCGGTTTATGTAATCAAGCTTATCGTCGTCAAGCAAAATACCGTTGGTGGTTATCGTAAAGCGGAACACCTTGTCATGTTGCTTTTCAAGCTCATGCGCGTATTCCACGATCTCCTTAACGGCGTCAAAATTCATAAGCGGCTCGCCGCCGAAAAAATCCACCTCAAGATTGCGGCGCTTGCCGGAATTGCGCACAAGATAGTCCATTGCGCGCTTGCCTGTCTCAGCGCTCATAAGCTCCCGGCAGCCTGTGTGGTACTGACCCTCATCCGCGAAACAATATTTGCATCTTAAGTTGCAATCGTGGCTTATGTGCAGGCACATCGCCTTTACGGGCGCGTTTCGCTTAAGCTCCTTATTATATTCAAAGTCATCCTCCGCCCAGAGCATATCGTTTTTCTTAAGCTCCGCAATATCATCGACAGCCTCCGAAACATCATCCGCATCGTACTCGCGCCGGAACTCGCCAATAGCCTTAAAACGTGCAGCGGCATCCTCAGGGTCAAGACCTTTCACATTCAAAAAATTAATAACGTCATAGCAGAGTTTGTCCACCTCATGCACACAGCCGCTGTTTACATCAAGAACTATATATTTATCAAACATTTTAAAAGTGTGTATCATAAAAATCTCCTGAAAAAATAATAAAATCGGACGTCCCTCTTGAGGACGTCCGGGTTCGCATAACTGCTTTATCTCTCGTCGTTCTCGCACTTCTGGTTCGCAACAGTGCAGGAAGTCTTGCAGGCGGACTGGCATGAAGTCTGGCACTCGCCGCAGCCGCCCTTGCACGCGCTCTTTTTAAGCGAAGCGCTGTTTAAAGTCTTAATTCTTTTCATTGGTATTCTCTCCTTATGTACATATAATTTTTGTTATTTTTTACGTTTTCTCTTTTTGGCGGTCACACGGTTAATGCCGGTCACGCCGCCGAGACCGCCGAGCGCCGCGCCGATAGCCAAGTCAGCTATAAGCTCCGGCGAAAAACTGATCGATTTAAAAACAGCGGCGCCGACAGCACAAATTACGACCGCAAAGACAAGCCCCGTGATCATACCTGTGACCATGCCGTTCTTTTTGTTTCCGACCGCGGACTTGTATCCCGATATAAACATCGCCGCCGCTGAAATTATGATGATCATGATATTCATAATATTATCGGGAATATCATAAAACACCGCGGCTAACGAAATGATCAGCAGCATAACGACAGCTCCGCCAATTCCGAATGCAAGTCCCATGATAATCGCAGGAAGCGGATTATCACTTTTGCCGCTCTGTTCAGCCGAGCCGCTGCCGCCCGGTCTTCCGGAATATCCGCCTGATTTTTCATTTCTGTAAAAAGTCATGTCTGCCATACAAACACCTCCCGCAATAAACTTATGTTAAATTATATGCGGGTTTGGTCCGGCAGATACCGGAAACTTACAGTCAATAATATTAAAGCTTCAAAGCCTATTCAGCTTTATCTTCTTCGTCATCCCCGTCATCAGCGGACGGCTTCGCGGCGCCTTCGCTGATAAGACGCGCGATCGCGCTCTTTTCAATCGAAATATATGACTTTGTTGTGCCTGCGCCGGTCTCAAGAACAAAAATATTATCCTTGATCTTGGTGATCTTTCCGTGAATTCCGCCGATAGAAGCAACTTCGTCTCCTACCTTAAGTGATGAAATCATGTTCTGGAGCGCCTTTTCCTTCTTCTTCTGAGGTCTTATCAGTATAAAATAGAAAACGACGATTACCAAAATCATCATGATCAGCGGAGTGAAATTCGACATCGCTTGATCCATTATATTACCTCCTCACATAGTATAACAGATTAATTATACATCTAACAGTAAAAATTTGCAATACTTTTTTTGGATTTTTAAGAAAATAAATGTTAAATTTTTGTGACTTAATTCGCGTTTTAAATTATAACTAATTTAAGAATGAAGGGACCTTGCCCTTTATTGAATTAATTTTCTGATACATTTATTTTAATTATTTGACATTTTCTTATATTTTCGATAAAATACTTGCATTTATGTGCATATAATGATATAATATGTAAGTAAGTCCGGCTTTTTGCCGGACGCTCTCCGGAGAAACCCGTTTTCGGGTGCCGAAGGTGTACGGCGCACGCGCTAATCTCTCAGGCAAAAGGACGGAGATATTTCAGCATATGCTGTTATATTTTTCATCATTTTTGTTTGAGCCTGAATTCCTTGTGATTTCGGCTCTTTTTATTATTGCGGCGCGCCTTTTCTTTTGTTAAAACATATAAATTTATAATAATTAAAAGGAAAGGGAGATAATCCAATGGATAGTTTTCTCAACATCGTTGAAATCGTCAACGATAAAGTAAACGGCATTGTATGGGGATGGCCGGCGCTTATTCTGCTCGCGTTTGTGGGAATTTTGATGACTTGTCTTACCAAGTTTTTCCAGCTTACGCATATAAAGCATTGGTTCAAAAACACAATAGGCGCAATTTTTAATGACAAACACGTTATCAAGCATACCGAGGATAAGTCGATCTCTCAGTTCCAGAGCCTTTGCACGGCTTTGGCTGCGACTGTCGGCACGGGTAATATCGCGGGAGTCGCTTCGGCTATCGTTATCGGCGGTCCCGGAGCCGTGTTCTGGATGTGGCTGATCGCGTTTTTCGGCATGATGACCAACTATTCCGAAAACGTACTCGGTATTCTTTACAGAATAAAGAACAAGAAAGACGAATGGAGCGGCGGCGCCATGTACTATCTGCGCGACGGACTCGGCTCAAAAAAGGGCTGCAAATACATAGGCGCGTTTCTTGCAATTCTGTTCAGCTGCTTCTGCCTTTTGGCGTCATTCGGAATTGGAAACATGACGCAGGTAAACACTATCGCGACCAATATGCAGGCGGCGTTCAATATTCCGAAAGTTATAACCGGCATTGTCGTTATGGTACTCGCGGGTCTTGTTATAATAGGCGGTATCAAGAGGATTGCAGCTGTAACCGAAAAAATTGTTCCTGTCATGGTTGTGCTATATATAGTCGGAACTATAACTATCTGCTTAATACATATTAATCAATTTGCCGCAGTGTTCTCATCGATATTCAGATGCGCGTTTTCATTTAACGCATTCGCCGGCGGCGGAGTCGGCGCGGGCATAGCAATGGCGGTACAAATGGGAATGAAGCGCGGCGTGTTCTCAAACGAAGCCGGTCTCGGCTCCTCGGTCATGGTCCACTCAAGCTCCAATGTAAAGGAGCCTGTCCGTCAGGGAATGTGGGGCATTTTTGAGGTATTCGCCGATACGATCGTTGTATGCACGCTGACCGCGTTTTCTATCCTCTCGTCCGGTATCTTTGACCTTCAAAACGGCGTGCTTACAGAGGAAGTTGCCGACACCGGCTCGCTGGTAGGAATGATTTTTGGAAGGACGTTCGGCGGAATAGGCTCCGGATTTATAGCGCTCGCTCTTCTGCTGTTCGCGTTCTCGACCGTACTCGGCTGGAGCCACTACGGAACCAAAGCCTTCGAGTATCTCTTCGGTACCGACTCGACGCTGGTATACAGGATATTATTTGTCGCAGCTATTTTCGGCGGAGCCGTAATGGGCGAAAACCTCGCCTGGGATCTGTCGGACACGTTTAACGGACTTATGATGCTTCCGAACCTTATAGGCGTTTTGGTGCTTTCGCCGATTGTATATAAGTGTACAAAGAACTATGTTGACAGGCATTTCAGGCATCTTGACGTTGAACCGCTCCTCTCAATGGATCCGAAGATCCAGAAGGAAAACGCAATCGCGGTCAAAAACGGAAGTGAATAATACAGCACGGCGGCGACTTTAATAAGTCGCCGCCATATTTGTTTCACACGCAAAAACGCAAACAATCACGCTATAGCGCTATTTCACAGCCTCTCAACGGAAGCCGAAAAACCCGAATTTACGCGATTTTCCACGTATTTGAGCGCTACGCGTAAGCTGCCATAAAAGATCTGTCATCTCTTATTGCCGTTTAAAACCGGACGGGGAGAGCCCATTGTGGTTTGTCATTTTTATTATATTTAATATTATTGATAAAATTTTTATTTAAATGAACCTTTCTGTTTATGCCTCCGTCTATATAAGTGAAACCGGTTTTAATTACTCATAAATCGGGAGGGGCAAATTGAACCTTCCGTATAAAACAAAGGAGGTGGTGATGTGGAAAAGTTTGAGAACTTGCTGGAGGCAGAAAGATTATCTGTTGAACGTTTTGTAAGATTTCGGATCAACTCTAAATCCGATGCAGACGATGTTTTGCAGGAAATATTTGTTAAAGCTTATCAGAAGTTTTCGCAGCTAAAGAATAAGGAGTCGTTTAAAGCATGGATCATCAGTATTGCGCGGAACAAATGTAATGATTATTTTCGAAAGGAATTAGCACACTATGAAATCCCGATTGATTTCTTGATGGAAAAGGAGTTGTCAGACAGCAGATACGGCATTGCCGAAGTTCATACGGTAAGAGAAACTCTGAGTATGCTCGGCGATAAGGATAAACAGATCCTTTACCTTTTCTTTTGGAAAGAGATGACACAATCAGAAATTGCCAAAAAGCTCGACATTCCTTTAGGAACAGTAAAAAGCCGATTACATACTGCGAAACAGAATTTCAAAAATAGTTATCCATATCGCACCGATTTAACGAAAGGAGTACACAGTATGAAAAAGTTACCTGAATTTATCCCGAAATATAATATTGAAGTAAGTAACGAAGCACCGTTTGCTGTAAAATGGGAAGAACTGATGGGGTGGTTCTTAGTACCTAAGCTCGGTGAAAAGCTGTCCTGGGCTATGTATGATATTCCGACCGGAAAATGCAGTCATACTTATGATATGCAAGTTATCGGCAAAGCGAAGGTTCACGGTATAGAGGGAGTAGAAATAACCGCAAAAGAAACATCTTATTCGGATGACTCCGACGTGATACGCCGCAGCTTTATTGCTCAACTTACAGATACGCACTGCCGTTATTTGGCGACGCTCCGTAGCGACGGCGATGTTCGCAATTTTATTACATTTCTTGACGGTGATGAATTTCTGTCTAATTGGGGATTTGGCGAAGATAACTGCGGAAATGAAACAAATCTGAAAATGAAAGGCGATATCAAAAGAACCGACCAAGTTGTTGCTTGTGTTAACAAGGACTTTCTGCTTGATATTGTGGGACGATATACCGTTACAATCGGCGGCAAAAGTTATGATACTGTTTGCGTCATGGATATTGAAACTTACAATTGCGGAGCAGTGTCCGAACAGTTTCTTGATAAAAGTGGTAGAACAATTCTTTGGCGCAGATTCAATCGTGATGATTGGGGCATTAAAAGATACAAGAAAAAATGGAGCGAACTGCTGCCGCATAATGAAAGACTTACAATAAACGGCACAACCTATGTTCATTGGTACGATTGTATTACGGATTACATTCTTTAATTAAATATAAGGCGGTCGTACGGATTGAAACAACTCTGATTATTAAATAAAGTAAACACGCATATTAAAACAGCGCCTTAAATAAAATGTATTATACTTATTTTTGAGGTGATAACATGAGAGAACAGGTTAAGAACAGGACAAGACAACGCCCCGAACACTTATCCG
This sequence comes from uncultured Monoglobus sp., assembly GCA_947624495.1. GTDB lineage: Bacteria > Bacillota > Clostridia > Monoglobales > Monoglobaceae > Monoglobus. The sequence goes on from CANQKP010000021.1 coordinate 16,703, forward strand.
CGGCCGATACCGCAGACAGGAGCAGAGGCTCTGATCGCGGCAAGCTCCTGCTTAAGCAAACAGCCGCTGTCACGTTCCTTATCATCGGAATACTGCTCATTAACCGATCAAGCTTGACCATAGCCAAAAACTGCGTCTCAGCCCTTGGCAGAGCAGTTAATCACGAGTTTGACTGGACCGGAATATTTAACACAGTCAAGGATTACGTTATGGCGATCTGGAGGTTTTGGAGTGAAGTTTTTTAAAAGCCTGTGGCTTATACCTATCGGCAGGCGCATTTCGGTAAGCCCGTTTTTTCTGATCATGACGGCAGCTTCTATCGCATGGGGCTACTGGGATATATTTTTTATATCCTATGCATCGGCGCTGATACATGAGTGCGCGCATATTCTGACCGCAAGATCGCTCAAGGTCGGGATAAGCCGGATCGAGATACTGCCCTTCGGGATATGCGGAAAGCTGAGCGCCGGGTTTATAAAAAATCCGTACAAAGAGATCCTGATAGCCGCGGCGGGTCCGCTGTGCAGCGGAGTCGCCGCGCTCGTCCTTTGCGCCGCCGCGTCAAAGACAAATGCGTTTAAAGAACAGCTTATATACGGCATAAACATAAACATCGCCCTGATAATCATTAACCTCATCCCCGCGCTTCCGCTCGACGGCGGACGGATACTTAAAGGACTTATTTCCATAAACTGCGGCGCTGTCCGCGCGTACAACATAATGATGCGCGTAAGCCGGTTCCCGATCGGCGGTATTGCCGCCGCGTCGGTCATACTGCTGCTTATTAACGACTTTAATATGTCGCTGATACTTATCGGCGCTTTTTTGCTCGGAAATCTCAGCCTTGAGCAAAAAAACATCAGTATAATTTCCCTCAGGGAAATACTTTATTACAAGGACGCGCTGAAGCGAAGCGAGTTCTGTCCGGTAACAAGAATGGCGGCGCACAGCTCGGTCAGCGCCGGACTGTTTCTGCGCCGTCTCGGATGCTATAAATATCATATAATAGACGTCATCAACGATGACGGCGTTATTATTAAAACCGTTACCGAAAGTCAGATCATATCCGCGCTGATCAACCGCAGTATACGCCTGACAATGGGTGAAATATAGTTTTATTCCCCGTGATAGTGATCATACACATTTTTTGCCGCGCGCTTGTCGACCGCGGCTCTGAGTTCATCCAGTGACGCGTTCTTAATCCGTTCGACCGATGAAAAATGCAGCAGAAGCTTATTCCTGTTCGACGGACCTATCCCCTTGATATTATCAAGCTCGCTGTGCAGGCTTGCCTTAACGTGCTTTTTCCGAAACGCCGTTACAGCATAGCGATGCACCTCTTCCTGCATTGCGGACAGGAACTTAAACAGCGCGCCGTCTGCGTCAATATCAAACTCATCATGAATATCGGTCAGACCCCTTGTGCGGTGCTTATCATCCTTAACCATGCCATATACCGGAATATCCTCGCCCATGGTATCAAACAGCTCGCGCACAGCCGACACGTGACCCTTGCCGCCGTCAAGCAGTATAAGATCGGGCAGCGGCAAAAACTTGGTCTTTGACGGATCAAGCCTTCCCTCGGCAACCGCGTCCTCTTCCTCATAGGCGCGGTTAATTCTGCGATAAATGACCTCGCGGGTACTCTCGTAGTCGTCCGCGCCCTCGACCGTCTTTATATTAAACTTTCTGTATGCCGACTTAAGCGGGCGCGCGTTGTTATACACAACGCAGACGCCGACGCTCTGAGCGCCCGATATGTTTGAAATATCATAGCTCTCGATCCTGTGAGGCACACTGTCAAGGTCAAGCAGCTCCATAAGCTCCTTAAGCACAGCGTTCTGATCCGTGCGCTCCTTGTCACGCTTGAATTTGTGCAGCTTGAGCGCTTCCTCGGCATTCTTATTAACCATTTCAACTGTCCGCGCCTTTGAACCTCTCAGCGGCATATGAACGTTGATTTTATGACCGCTCTTGCCGGACAGCCAGTCTGATATTTCAGCCCGATCCTCAATTTCAGTCGGTATGAGTATCTCGCCGGGTATGCTTGTGGCGGAAAAGTAGAACTGCTTGATAAAGCTTGAAATAAGCTCCGGCGGCGTGTCCTCAAAATTCTCAAACACATATTTTTCGGAACCCAGCATCTTTCCGCCGCGCATATAGAACAGCTGGACACAGCAGTCCCTGCCGTCGCTGAAAAATCCGATTATATCACGATTATCCTCATTCGTTGAAATAATCTTCTGCTTTTCGCTGAGCGCCTTAAGGTGCGCTATGCTGTCGCGATAACCCGCCGCCTTTTCAAACTCCAGTTTTTCGGACGCCTTATACATCTTTTCGGTCAAAGCGTCCTCAAGTATCGAATAGTCGCCGGAAAGCACCGATGAAATCTTGCCAAACATTTCGGAGTACTCCTCGCTCGATATTCTGCCGTCGCACGGAGCGCTGCACTGCCCGATGTGATAGTAAAGGCAGGGTCTGTCCTTTCCGATGTCGCGCGGCAGCACCCTGCTGCAGTTGCGTATCTTAAATATTTTTCTGATTATCTCAAGTGTCTCTTTCGTATTCCCTGCACTCATGTATGGTCCAAAGTAGCGCGAGCCGTCCCTTACGAGCTTTCGGGTAATAAATATTCTCGGAAACTCCTCCTGAATGGTAATTTTTATATACGGGTACTGCTTATCATCCTTAAGCAGTATGTTATACTTCGGCATATACTTCTTGATAAGGTTGCACTCAAGTATAAGCGCCTCGACCTCGCTGTCGGTCAGGATATAATCAAAATCATATATATTCTCAACCAGACGCAGGGTCTTGACCGTATGGCTTTTGGAGTTAATGAAATACGAGCTTACGCGGTTTTTGAGTACCTTGCTTTTTCCGACATAAATAACAGCGCCGTCCTCGTTCTTCATCAGATAAACGCCGGGCGACATGGGAAGAGTCTTAAGTTTTTCTTTAATTCTGTTCAATGTTTCCTCAGTCATACTGCTGCTCACTCCGAAACTCAAATTATTAAAAAAGAGTAAACCGATATGCGACGGTTTACCCTGCTATACAAAATAAAAACGGCTTATGCAAAGTTAGATGAAATCAAGTTGACCAAATCGTTAACAGCGTCCTCTTCATCAACACCATCCGCAATTATGGTAATAGTGAGACCCTTGGTTATGCCGAGCGATAAAACGCCGAGCAAGCTTTTCGCGTTCACCTTTCTGTCATCGCTCTCGACCCAGATGCTTGACTTATACTCGTTCGCTTTCTGGATAAAGAATGTGGCAGGTCTTGCGTGAAGTCCCACTTGATTTTGGACAACAACTTCTTTCATGTACATAATACCGCTCCTTTAATTCAAAATATAACTGATTTATACAAATCATATCATAAATGCAACAATATTATAATACTCGAAATCGGCGGATAAGTCAAGTGCAATTTTTAATTTTATACTCCAAAAACGGTGTTTTTGAGCAATCTTGTATGACTGCATAAAATCATAAAAAATATTAAAATTTAATTTGTTTATTTTTTCAATATTAATTTCAGAGCCGAAAAGCTGATCATTTTACGTTTTTCAAACATAAAAAATCAAAACGAGCCGCTTTTGACAGGCTGCGCCGCAGCGTTTTTTGCATAAAAAAAGCAATCGGGACCGCTGCCGGTTCCCGATCACCGCGTTGGCGGACGGGGTGGGATTCGAACCCACGTGCCGTTTCCGACAAACTGATTTCGAGTCAGCCCCGTTATGACCACTTCGATACCCGTCCGTGTGCCAAAACAAAATATGCGTAATCACGATGACCACCACACTGTTTGTTCTGCTGCAACTCTAATATACTACCACAAAAACAATATAATTGCAAGTGTTTTTTTCAAAATTTTTAAATAAATTCGGCGGTATATTTTTTAAGCATAAATATCGGCTTATATCTTGTTTTGGAGCGTCTGAGTCCCATAAGACCGATATCTTCCTCCATGTTGGTAAGCTCGGCTCGGTCGCAGTATGTCCTGACGTGTTCGCGGAGTATGTACTTATATATCTGCTGATAAGCGACGTCGCCCTTTTGCGCAATTATGTCAAATGCGCCGCCGGGCAAAATATTGCCGTAAGCATATCCGCGGACGGCTCTGCCAACCTTGACCGCGATCCCTTCAAGTCCAAGCTCGTCATAATGCTTAAGCGCCCTGAGCACCGAGGTGTTCTCAGCTTGCAAAGACGCTCCGTTTGGGTTGCGTTCCAAGTTGCTCTCAAGCCAATCTTTTTGAAATTTTAATACACTGTTAATATTTTTTTCGGAAATTTTTTCGACCGATACCTCATCGCCGTAAAGATTTAAAAATCTGTTGACCGCCCGTCTCTGTTTTGAAAGAGCGGAAGATGAAAAATCGCGAAAGCTTTCGCTTTCGTATATATACTCCGCCCAATCCTCAGGTTCGGTGAATTTAAATTTATACCTGTCCACAGCTTCGAGGAGCTTTTTTGTCTCATCCGTAACAGCAAAGAAATACGGCGTTTGCTTTTCCGCTTTGGCGGTCTCGTATATTAACGCAATCGGAACAGCAAGGTCTTGTGCGCCGACAGGCACAAAATATGCGGTCATGTCCTTAAATCTGCCCGAAAGCTTTCTGCGTTTTTGGCGTATGTAAAGAATAGAATTCGAAACGGCTGTTTCTGTACCATACTCTGATGCCTGACAATATAGATTGGCAAAGTTCATCTGACACGAGTTCGACTTTGAAGCGTCAAGGAACTTTTCCACAACAGGTTTGTCAAAAAGCGTTATCGGTTTGAATTCTAAAATATTAAACACTCCTTTTAAGCTAAGCAGCTGATTTTTAATCGTTAAACTCCATAAGAACCGGGAACCCCTCCCGATATTCCTTGATCATGCCGGGATGTTTTTTCGACTCCTCGTATATCGCCCTGCCGAGACCGTCCTTTACAAGAGCCTCCATTCGTTCGATCGGCAGCTTGTTTATCTCTTTGCAGGTGGGGGTTAAGGCGATAACCAATTTCTCGTCCTTAAGCATTATCCTAAGAGGCCATATCTTGCAGTCAAACGGCTTTTCGTCATCGCCGAGTATACAGCCCTTGTTTCTGTCAAGGAAAAAGCAGGGCGCTTCCTCATCCTCGGACTCGGTTTTATACTCGCCGTCAATATTTATTGTATACATATCCCCGACCTGTCTGAATTTGGCATTTTTGAATTTTTCGGTCAGCGCGTTTCTGTTATCTTCTGTAAAAAGCGGTGTCTCCCAGCGGCTCTGGCGTCTGAAAACGCAGCAAAACCCACAGTCGGCACACTGAGATTTTGATAATACCTTCGACAGCATATATAACCTCCCGTAACTCAGCAAATTAAGCAGAGCCGCAAGCAGCTCTGCTTAACTCGATCCGTTTAAAAACTTACGCCAGAGCTTCCTTTAAGGTATTAACCAGCTCGGTATATTCCTCGTCGCTGAGATAAACCCTGTCCGGATTCATGGCAAAGGTTCCGCCCCACTCAAACTCGTCGGTATATTTCGGCACAAGGTGGAAATGCAGGTGGTGTCCCGTGTCGCCGTAAGCGCCGTAATTGATCTTTTGGGGCTTAAAAATTTCCTGCATAGCCTTTGAGATCTTCGCGATATCCTCAAAATACGCGCTTCTTTCCTCGCTTGTAAGCTCGGTCATATCTCCCACGTGTTTTTTGTGAGCGGCGATAACTCTGCCTCTGTGGCTCTGTTCTTTGAAGAGGTAAACCTTGCAGGTGTCAAGCTCGCAAATCTTGATGCCGAACTTTGCCACCAATTCCCCCTCAACGCAGTACGCGCAATTATTATCGATCATAAAACCGTCTCCTTAAAATTATTGGGTTATTTCCATTTCCTGAGTGGTTGATTTGTCATCGTTTTCCTCAAGAGCTTTGGCGATTTTCGCGCCAGCCTCGCGGGACTCCGCGTCTCTCTTGATGTTTTCCTTTACAACCTCGTTAAACTTAGTGTCCGCTCTGCGCTCTTCGGTCTTGACCTTATGCTCCTTCTCGCCGGGAGACTGGTTCTTATCCTTCATCTGAGCCGCTTTCTTGGCTTTAAGAGCTTCGATCTGCTCGGGAGTCAGCTTCGGCTTAGGAGCCTGCTTCTTAGGCTCAGCACGGACTAGACCCTCACGCGTGACCTTG
>CANQKP010000022.1 GCA_947624495.1 uncultured Monoglobus sp.
GACAACACAAACCTTGCGCCTGATGTTGTTGCGCAGATGATAAAAAATCAATTTGATCTTTGATTCAAATAGCGGATGTTCTGAGTACAAACTATAAGTTTGTGCGAGGGGTGTATTTCGCTCTCAAATGTCGAGAGCTGATTACTTTCCGAAAAAAGTAGCTTGGCATTTGAATCAATGAATCCCCTTGTTTCGTCTCGTAAGGGAAAAAGCAAGGGAAAACACATGGGATTTGAGCTTTTAACAGGCGAAACGCCTTGAAATGACAGGGCTTTCAGAGGACGACTAAGATAAATATGGATTTGTAGAGGAGGTCTTTGAGCAATGATTATCAACTTTAACGAGATTCCAGAACAGAAAATGCCGGGAATGAACGACGGCACAGGCGAGATGAGTGCCAAAATGTATATGGACGAACAGGGAAAGATTATTTCATGCCGTATTCATCCGGGCGGTTCCATTGGTTTGCACACGCAGTCATCAGGTGATGACATCAATTATATTCTGTCCGGCACGGGCAGGGCAATTTGTGATGATGTAGAGGAAAACCTTTTTGCCGGTGTCTGTCATATCTGTAAAAAAGGTTCTCAACACAGTATCATTAACACCGGTGAGAATGATTTGGTCATGCTAACGGTTGTCGTGGAGCGATAAATTCAAGTATGTTGAGCAGTTAAAACTAAATACCACAATCGAGAGCAATCGAAAAAACGATTGCTCTTTATTTTGTGATCTCGTGTTTTTCGCCGGTGGTCATGTCAAGGTAAAAATACCTTACGCCGACGCTTGACTGCTCAGCAAAGTAAAGATTTTCGCCAAGCTCAAGAAATCCGAAAGCGTACTGGGTATCCGGCTCAAGGTCGGCGAGCTTTGACTCGTTTCCGCCGCTGGTCAAAGAGCAGTACAGCGACCGCGCCGCCTGATAGTATATCCTCTCGCCTATCACGTCAAAGCGGTCGGTCATGCACTCAAAGGCGTATTCGTCCACAGAACCGTCGCCGTCCTTTGGCGAGCGGTACAGTTTGTAGCATCTTAAGCGGTCGTTGTAAGCCGCGAAGAAAATATATTCATCGCCGATAACAATGCTGTCGGTGCGGATCGGAAAGCTCAGAACATGGGTCTTGTTCCCGCCGCTATAGTCCATGCGGTAAAGCTCGGTGCCGCTGCTTCGGTTGTCATTTGTGCTGTAGTATATGAATTCGCTGTCGTAGCCGTACACAAAGTACTCGCCTTCAATGGCTTTGGTCGTTTCACCCGCGCCTATGTTGTAGCGGTAAATTCCGTTGTTCATTCCCTCGTCGACCTGAGTGTAATACGCTGAGTAAATAGAGTCGCCTATAAACGCCGGCGCGCCCAACGGTGACACGAACTCCGTAATTGAAATGTCATTGTTGCCGTCAACGCCGCATCGTCTAAGCTCCGGAGCAAACTCCTCGTCGCCGGGCGTGATGTAGTACACATCCTCGCCGATTATAGCGAAGCATTCCGAGTTGATCGGTATGATCTCGGCGCCGTCAATGTCCATGCTTCTTGCCGAAAGGCGTGATATATATACCACGCCGTCTTTTTCGGTTATGTTGGCAAAGGGAACTATTTCGGTTTCCTCTCCAGCTTCCTCTGTATCAGAACCGACACTATCTCCCTCATTATCCCCATTGCCGGAGACGTCCACAGCTTCGCCGCTCTGACTATCGTCCGTATCTGCATTCAAATCACCGCTTCCGACCAAAATTCCAGTGTTTTCCGCATACAGCGCCAGCCCCGCGAGTCCCAGCGCGAATACTATCGCCAGCGCGATTATAATAATGTATGATCTCTTCAACAAAATCACTCCGATGCCTATTTTTTCTTAAAAATCCACAGCTTGCTGAACACGTAGTTAAGCACAACTATCACAAACTGTGCGATTATGTTCATCACAAGCTCAGGCTGGTGCAGACCGTTTACCGTGACCGACATGAACACCAGCTCAAAGATCAACGTGGAGATCCTCGCCGCAAAGAATTGGCACAGCTCGATCATAATAGGCTTAAATCCGCTTACCTTGCTCTTGAATACAAACTTACGGTTTGTGACATAGGCGAACAGTATAGCCGCGATATTTTTAAATATGAGGCAGGCGTTCTGAAGCAGCAGATTGTTTTTAAGCATCAGTCCGGGATTGCCCGCGGCTTCGGCTATGCGGTCAAACAAAAACACAAGCAGCGCATACAGAACGATTGAGACCACGGTCGTCAGTACCCCGAATACAAGGTACAGTATTATTTCCTCATACTTTTTATATAATTTCTTCAATAACATCACCCTCGATCATCGCTGTTATTCGGCAAGATGTCCTTGCCGTACTCAAAGTTGATATTTTTATAATAAAAATATCATAATACAGCAGGGTAATTTTGTCAATCAAAAAGTTGATTTTTAAAGATATTTTAACATTAGTCCTTGTTTCCGTTAAAATATTTGCTTAAAATAATTTACGGCTGAAGCGCGCAAAGCATCTTGGCGGCTTCGGCTCTTGCGGCGGCGTCCTTTGGCGCGAAAACGTTGTTTTCCCTGCCGTTTATTATGCCTGCCGACTTAAGCATCATAACGCTGCTCAGCGCGTAGTCCGAGATCTCGCTTTGGTCCGAGAACCCGCTGCCGCCAGTGTATTCCGCCGCGGCGCCGCCGAGAAGCCGCGCGAGGATAACGCATATATCCTCGCGGGTGATATTATCATTCGGCATAAATGTGCCGTCGGGATAACCGCGAACATACTCTGCATTATACGCCCACATAACATAGGGCGCGTACCAGTCGTTTGAGGCAACATCGCCAAACGCCGGGGTTTCGGGCGCAGCCGCAGGCTCGGCTCCGTCGGCTCTGCATAATACCGCAGCGAACTCTGCGCGTGTGATATTGCTGTCCGGTCTGAATGTGCCGTCCTCATATCCGTTAATAATGCCGCGTTTGGTCATTGCGGTTATGTACTCATACGCCCAGTGGCTTTCCGGCACGTCGCTGAAGTCTATCTTTTCAGGCTGCGCGGCGGAGGTCGGCGCCGGAGTCTGTTCCGGCTGCGGCGAGGCTGCGGCGGAGCCGTCAAAATCTGAGCCTTCGGTCCCCGATGAGTAATTACCTGTATGGCTGTCATTGGTGTAGTCGTCGCTGTAATAAAGTCTGACGTCGTCTCCGTCTTTAAGAGTGTACGAACTGATGCTCACAGGCGGCGCTTCGCCGTTTACGGTATACAGCCAGCCGCTGTTTTTGCCGTTGGTAAATTCGCTGACTGTAACGCCGTCCGCGTTTGTTACGGATGTGATATAGCCGTTTTCAAGTCCTTTGAATGTGCAGCCGTTTTCGGTAAGTACCGTTTTAAGCACGTCCGACGCCTTGACTTCGGGCGCGGCTGACATTTTGAACGCGGCGATCCATATGGGATAAGCGCCGCTGTGCTTTCCTTCGCCATGAGGTGTGTCGCCGATGACCGTGACTGTGACGGTTATATCAACGTTTACGCCCGAACCGCCTGTGCCGCCCGAACCGCCCGAAGAGCCTGTGCCGCCCGAACCGCCGCCGCTTTCGCTGTCGGGATTAATTGGGATTATGTCATATATATTATAAGGCGTGTTCTTGCTTTGCTTAAAGCCTTTGTACGCCGTCAGCGCGCGGAAACTCTGTTCCGTGGCAAGCTCGTTAAGCTCGGTGCTGTCGGTATATCCAAATCCGCTGCTGTCAGCAAGCGCGTAGCTTAAAAGTCCGTCAAGCACACTTATGCCGTTTTTGATGAACCGTTCGTCTGACGCCGGATCGACGCCGATTGACGTAAGACCTATAATAACTACGGCGTCGGTATTTGAAGCGGAGAATGTACCGGAATCTCCCTGAACCGATGAAAGCACGGAAACAATGTTGTTGACTGCGGAGCTGATCTCGGAATAAAGCTCTTCGTTCACGCCGGCATCGGCGGCGGACTTCGCGTTATAGTAAGGAGCAAGAGCGTTGAGCGCCATAGCGCAGGAGTCGTAATCTGGGAAGCTCTGACCGCCCCACTCGTAGCCCCATATGCCGTCGCTGTTTCTGCTAGCCAGAATGTATTCAAGCAGAGCTTCGCGCGTCAGACCGCCGTCTGCGGCATAATTTCCCGAATTATAAACCGTCATGGCAAACACTGCGTCGCTAACATATTTTATATCGGACACATCAAAAGACGACAGTTTTTCAATCAGGTTAAATTCCGCTCCGTTGGATGTTCTGAGCTTGGTAAGATCGCCGCCCAGAGCCTTTATTGCCAACGCGTTTTTCGAAAGTCCGCCTATGCTTGTCTCTGAATAAGCCTCATCTATCAAATCTGCCATGACTCGACCGGTATTTTTAATTTTGTCGGCTTTGCCGGCGCACACCATGTCAAACACAGACCAAGTATCATCGCCTGCTGCGTATGTATCAGCAATATTTTCAATCAAAGTCTCGATTTTTCCGCCTTGTTCAATGCCTTCCGCCGCAGGAAGCGCGGTCGGTCCGGGTGCAGGCTCTGCGCTCGTTGCGTTAGGGTCTGATACATTATTCACGTACATTGACGGAACAAAATATGCGCAATCATCAGAGCGGCTTTCGGCGGACACATAGCTGCCGCCGGGCATTGCGAGCAGTATGGTGACCGAAAGCACGATTATTGTAAGTATGGTAAATCTTCTGTATTTTTTTGTCATAAAATGTCCTCCTTAAATAAAAATACCTGCACCAAGGCGCAGGCACAAAAACACTTCCGACAGTCTGCCGGAAGTGAGGCTGCCAAATTCAATATTCAATTATTAAAAAGCTTTTTATTCGTTGGCTTCAAGGCTTGAAACAAACTCTTTAAGCTTTGAAAAGCTTTCCTCGCTTATAACGTGCTCAATTCTGCACGCGTCCTCAATAGCTGTTTCCTCAGACACGCCGATCTTAATAAGATATTTGCTGAGCAGCCGGTGTCGTTCATAAATCTTTTCGGCGATCTGCCGTCCGGACTCGGTCAGGTCGATATAGCCGTGCTCGCCGACCGTGATATATCCGTTTTCTCTCAGTTGTTTCATGGCCCTGCTTATGCTGGGCTTTGTGTAGCCGGTTTCCGCTACAATATCTATCGAGCGCACGTTGCCCGTGTCGTTTAAGAGCATCAGTATGGTCTCAAGATAATTTTCAGCCGACTCCATAATTTTCATTTCATCATTCTCCCTTTCCTGCTTCTCAGAGCAAACGCTTGTCGCTTGCCTGCGGCTGACGGATCATATATATATTTTACCAAAATATTGCGCAGGTGTCAAGTTAATGTATTGCTCAGATAAAGGAGTTCTTTTCTTTAAGAAGCAAACCGTATTTTTTCTTTACTCTGTCCAGTTTGCGCAGCATAGGCTTCGCCAAAAGCGCCAAAAAGATAACGGTGGATGCGGCGTGGATCAGATCAAAGGGCAGACCGGTGAGATAGCAGGCTGCAATTGCCGGCAGTGTGATCTCACTGCCCGCCATGATCAGAGAGGAAAGGTTCATTATTCCTCCGTATACTATGACAGTTGAGAGAAAGCCGAATATGCATATAGGAACAACAGTTTTCGGCAGAGCCTCCTTCTTATACATAGATCCGGCAAGCAGACCGACAGCTCCGAAAGCCAGCATCTGCCACGGGGTCCACGGACCCTGACCCACAAATATGTTGGACACAAAGGCGGATACCACTCCGATAAGAAATCCTCGCTGTGAGCCGAGAGCCATACCCGCGATAATAATGATCGCCACGGTAGGCTTAAACTGCGGCACCATATAAAATGCCACGCGACCTATGACCGCCAGAGCGCAAAGCACCGAGATCGTTACCATTTCCCGCGCTTTAGGCTTTCTGCCCTCAAACATGATCACAAACGGTATGATCGAGAGCAAGATCAGAGCAGCACTTATATAATAGTACGGTCGGTTTTGTATAAACCGCGTTCCCAAAAGTATCACAAGCGGCATAAGCAGAAGAGACAGCAGGGAAAAGAAAACCGAACCCTTCGCCGCGCCGTCAGACATTACCCCTGTTTTTATCCGCTTCATTTCGGGCGGGATTTTTTCGTGTCTGTCGTCGGGAGGTTTTGGCTTTGAGCTGCCGTCGCCGCTCACCGCCGGACTGCCGCCAATGGCGTATATAACATCGTCAACGGTTATCGCGTCCGGAATAATGTGACGCGCTATGCGGTTGGCAGAGGTGGTATAAAAATTGTTGCCGGCAAAAAATGCCCGCGGCTCGTCTTTTGAGATTATTTCGCCGTCAAACAGGAAAGCGCAGTTGTCGGCATATCTCGCGCAAAATTCTATATCGTGCGATACCATGATTATTGATATGCCGCGCAGCTTAAGGTTAAGCAGTATTCCCGCAAGTTTCCGCTTAAAGTGGGCGTCAAGCCCCTTTGTCGGCTCGTCCAGCAGCAGTATTCTCGGCTTCCTCAGAAGCACTTTGGCAAGCGCCGCTCTTTGCTGCTCGCCGCCGGACAAATCATAAGGATGCATATACAGCAGCTCGGTCAGATCGCACAGCCGTATAATATTGTGGAAATACGCGTCGTCGCTCAGCGACACACCCTGAACCAGATCGTCCGCGACTGTGTCTTTTTCAAATATGGTAGTGGGATCCTGCGGCAGCAGGCAGACGCGGTTGCCCATAGCGTCAACCTTGCCGCGGTACGGCGTGTTGGTCCCCGAAAGAATGGACAAAAACGTGGTTTTGCCGACTCCGGTGCTTCCTACAAGAGCCTGCCACTCTCCGCTGTGCAGAGTCAGTGAAATATTTTTCAGTATATCATTTTCGCGCTTTTCGTACCTGAACCAGATATTTTTCGCCTGAAGCACGGTGACGTCGGTCTTATAACCTAATTTTTTTACGGGTACAGGGCGAAGCTCGCGGTTTTTTACATATTCGCTTATCCAGTCTCTGCCCTCGCGTACGGTAAGCGGACAGTCCGACCCGCTGTCGACCGAGGCGAAGATCTGAGCGGGGGCGGGCATGGCGGTAAACATATCGCTGCCCTCGTTTCTGAGCTGCATAATAACTGTTCTTGGGTCGTTGTCCGCAATTATCCTGCCCTGCTCCATAACTATCATGCGGTCTGAAATAGGAACAACCTCTTCAAGATTATGGGCGGAGATGAGTATTGCGGTGCCGAACTCAAGGTTGATCTTAAGCAGCATCTGCATAAAGTCTCCGGCTGATATCGGGTCAAGCTGGGCAGTTGGCTCGTCCAGTATAAGTATTTTCGGTTCAAGTACCATGACGGACGCAAGGCTCAGCAGCTGCTTCTGACCACCGGACAGTGTCGATGTGTCCTTATAAAACCACGACTGCAGCCCGAAAAAGCTTGCCATTTCCGATACTCTGAGGCGTATCTCGTCGGTATCGTAGCCAAGGCTCTCAAGCCCAAATGCCATTTCGTGCCAAACTCTGTCGGTAACGATCTGGCTTTCCGCCTTTTGCATAACAAAGCCGATGTCGGACGCCTGATCGCCCATAGGCACATCCTCAAGCTCCCTGCCGCAGAACTTGACCGAACCTGATCGAAATCCGCCGGGCAGCAGCACGGTTTTGAGCTGCTTTAAGAGACTGGTCTTGCCGCAGCCCGACTTTCCGCAAAGAGTGATGAATTCACCGCTGCGTATATCAAAGCTTATGTCGCGGAGGGCAAAACCGTTCCGTCCGTTTGTATAGGAAAAGTTCAAATCTTTGATCGAAAATATTTCCATTTTATATCCTCCGTAAGGTTGATTATCATAGGAACCGCGCAGAGCAGCGCGTAGGTTATATATCCGGCGATTGCGACCGGAGTAATTTCAAGAGAGTAGTATGGGTAAAAGCTGACCCTTGCGCAGCCCATAACGGAGAGCGTGATTTGAAGAGCTATCAGCACGCAAAGCACGATCAGAGCCGCGCCGTCTCTTGTGTAAAACCGGTAGTTTGAAAACGCCGTTCTGCCCTTTAAACCGTAGCCCCTTGAATTCATCGAATCCGCCGTTATTATTGAGCTTTCCAGCGCCCACGTCAGCATGATAGAAAATACATTTACGCCGTGGCGCAGCTTGGCGAAAACGCCTTTTTGATTTTTTGCGTTTTGCAGTGTCTTTTGAGCTGTCACGACCATATGGTGCTGCTGCCTGAACCGGGGTATGAACCTTAAGATCATTGAAAGTATCATCGAGAGCGACGGGATTATACGCCCGAACAGATATATGAACTTATCCGATGTGATAACCTTGTTAAAGCAAAAGAACCATAAAATAACGCAGGTCAAAAGCGCAGCCGCGCAAACTCCGTAAATCAGCGACTCAAGCGTAACCGGATTTCCCGTGGGCAGATACGCGAGTATCGTCATGCCGTTGTGGTTAAATGCAATGTTTATCAGAGCCGCGAACAAACCTATGGGCAGGATCGTGAGCGCGCTGAACCTAAGCGAACGTTTGCCGCCCAGATAGACCGAATATACCAGTACTGCGATTAATGAAATAATCAGCATGACCGGATTTAAATATATTGCGGCAAACACGATCACCGCTGTGAAATAAAGGAAGCTCACCGTCGGATGGAACCGCGAAAACTCATCGTGCATATTTGTCTCCTTAAAGCTCTATATCATTTCCCATATCAAGGGAGTAGTACCACCTTATGTCGTCGCCGTCTTTCACGACATACTTATCGCACCCGATTGACGGTCTCTCACCGTTTACGAAATATACCCATCCCGAATTCGGACCGCAGTCGAATTCATAGAGCGAGTTTATACCTTCGATGTAATTTGAGCCGTAAACCGGAGATGATGTAAACTCCATAGGAATACCCGTTTCTTTTGTTACTCTGTTCAATATGTCAAAAACCGTGTCTCCGTCGCTGACCGCGGTGCTTCCTATGTAAAGTATTCCGCCTTCGGGAAGAACGCTCTTAAGTTCGGGAGAAAGGTTTTCATAGCCCAATGCCTTTGAGCAGTCGATCAAAAATGTGCACTCGCTTGACGGAGCGTCCTCATCTTCGGATCTGTATATGCTGCCGACCTCTGTCTTATCTTCCGAAGCGTTTCCGGTTTGACTTTCGCCGCCCTTATTTTCTGTCTGTCCGGAGTTCGGGGCAACAGTGGCTTTCACGGAATTAAGCCATGCATTCCCGCTTGACGGGTCACGGGTTGCCGCATCGGAGGGAGCAACTGAGCTGTCCGGCTCCGCTGAAGCGCCGTTTTCGGAATTAAACTTGTGAGAGCTGCTCGAACCCGAATTGTTTGCCGTCTGTGACGGGGCAGGATCCGGTGAAGAGTTGTTTTTGCCTCCGCCGCAGCCTGTCAGCAGCAGGCAGACCGAAACAAGGACCAATATAACCTTTTTCATATCATTTCTCACTTTCTGTGTATTTTATACCTGCGTCGAACCAAAGCTTGTCATATATCAGTGTTTTTTCCAAAGTCTGTGTCTCGGTCAGCGCAAGCAAAGCCTGCTCGGTTGACATAAGGTCGGCGTTTTCATCTCCGGCAAGGTGGCGGTAGCCGCCGTCTGCGCATCTGAAGCCCGCGAGCGCGTCCAATGGTGTTTTTCCGTTCTTGACAAAAAATCGGTTGTTCGGCGCTAAACCGTATGCTTTCATCGCGATTATCACCTGAGCGGCGCTCTCGCAGTCGGAACGTGGCTCGGATCGGTTTTCCGAGAACCCGCCGTCAGGCAGCTGAACCGATGACAGATACAGAAACGCCCTATTGACCGCCCGCTCTGTCCGCGCATCGCCCGGATAAGCGGCAAGTGCGGTTATTGCCATAGCGGTTATATCGGTATCAGCAGCGCCTTCCGACAAACCGAATGAGCCGTCGGGGTTCTGGCGGCTTAAAATGTATTCAATATAGCGGTCCCTTGCCTCGGTGTCGGCGTCGCTGCAGGCAGCCTTCGCCCGAAGGGCGAATATCGGTCCGTTTATTCCCTGGAGCGTAACCTTTTCAACGTCGTTTAAGTACGGCAGGAGCTTTTCGGCGCCGCCCGCGCCAAGCTCGCTCAAAGCCATTGCGATGCGGGAGTACTCGGTGTATTTTCTGCCGAGATCGCCGCTGGTCCGAGCCATTCTTGAGTTCAAATTATTTATGTAGTTTTCAAAGTATGAGTCGGGCGCCGCGCCGCCGCGGTGAATTCCGATAACAGCCCACTCGCCGCCCACAGAAGCCGACTGCGGATCAGGCACGGCGCTTAAGATATAGTTCGCGGTCCCGCTTATTTCAGCACTTTCCGCATATGCAAAAACCCATGCCGAACATACTATAATAAGCACGAAAGTAAAAGTACGGATAAAGTTCTTCATTATTTTAAGTCTCCAAAATTTGCAATATGCGCTATATATGAATATTTTATCATTTTTGAAACACTATGTCAATAATGAATTGATTTTTGGGGCGGCGCTTGGATTTTCTTATTCAAAAACAACACATGAAAATGATAAAAACTACTTGACAAGATTTCACTAATGTGATATTATAGCGTTCGGTAACCTATTGCTTAGTTCCGGGAGACACTTCACCACCCTTACTAAGCTTTACGGGGCTAATATATCTATGGAGGTGACGGGTATGGATAAGGATATTAAGCAGGAGATTATTAAGGAGTACGCTACGCATGAGGGCGACACGGGTTCGCCTGAGGTTCAGATCGCTCTTCTGACTTACAGAATTAATCACCTGAACGAGCATCTTAAGACTCACAAGAAGGATCATCATTCAAGACGCGGATTGCTGAAGATGGTCGGCGTGAGACGCAGCTTCCTCAAGTATCTTGAGAAGAAGGATATCAACAGATATCGTGCTGTTGTTGAAAAGCTCGGCTTAAGACACTAAGAATATCGGGCAGCCCGTACCTTAAGCGGTTAAGCGTATGGGTTGCCTTCATTCTTTTATCAGATTTATAAAGAGAACGCTGATTTAGCAGTTAAAAGCACGCATCCGTGCGGCGCCTGCTTTTAAGTGCTAAACGAGCCTCTCTTTTATAAATAAATAATATTTATCAGGAGGAAAACAAATGTCAAAAATTTTTGAAACACAAGTTGCCGGCAGACCGCTTTCGCTTGAATTCGGTAAGGTGGCGGGACTTGCAAACGGCTCGGTCATAGTAAGATACGGCGATACTGTCGTTATTTCCTGCGCTACCGCGTCGGACAAACCAAGGGACGGGATCGACTTCTTCCCGCTCAGTATCGATTATGAAGAAAAGATGTACTCTGTGGGAAAAATCCCCGGCGGATTTACCAGACGCGAGGGCAAGCCTTCGGAACACGCGGTTTTAACTTCGCGCGTTATCGACAGACCCATGCGTCCGTTGTTCCCCAAGGATCTTAGAAACGATGTTTCGATTGTTTCGACCGTTGTCTCGGTTGAGCAGGACAACTCTCCGGAGTTTTGCGCCATGATCGGCTCGTCGATCGCCGTTTCCGTTTCGGATATTCCGTTTAACGGTCCGATTGCAGCTGTTTATGTCGGTCTTATCGACGGTGAGTTTATCATTAACCCCACGGTTGAGGAGAGAGAAAAGAGCAGCCTTAATCTTATAGTTTCGGGTTCCGCCAAAAAGGTCGTAATGATCGAGGCGGGAGCCAATGAGGTTTCCGAGAAGGATATGTTCAATGCGATCATGTTTGCGCATGATGAGATCAAGAAGATCTGCGCCTTCCTTCAGAAGATAGTTGACGAGATCGGTCAGCCAAAATTTGAATATGAACACGTGACTGTTGATGATGAGCTGTTCGCGGATATCAGAGAGTATGCCGAGGATGATGTCAAGCAGGCTCTTGATACCGATGACAAGAACGTTAGAGACGCGAGACTTCTGGTCGTTTATGAGGATGTTTATATGCGCTTTGAGGACAAGTATCCTCAGGAGGAGTATAAAGAGCAGATCGACGAGGCGCTTTACAAGCTGCAAAAGACGATTGTCAGAAACTGGCTCATGTATGACAAGAAGCGCGTTGACGGACGCGGTATTTTGGAACTCAGACCCCTCTCGTCCGAGGTGGGACTGCTCCCCAGAGCCCACGGCAGCGGATTGTTCAGCAGAGGTCAGACTCAGTGTCTTTCGGTCACGACCCTTGCTCCTATAGGAGACGCTCAGATTATTGACGGTCTGGGTCTTGAGGACAGCAAGAGATATATGCATCACTACAACTTCCCGTCATTCAGCGTCGGCGAAACAAGACCTTCCCGCGGACCCGGCAGACGTGAGATCGGACACGGCGCTCTGGCTGAGCGCGCTCTGCTTCCGGTGCTGCCCAGTGTGGACGAGTTCCCATACGCTATACGCGTGGTATCCGAGGTGCTCAGCTCCAACGGTTCAACATCTCAGGGAAGTATCTGCGGTTCCACGCTGTCGCTCATGGACGCGGGTGTTCCGATAAAAGCGCCCGTTGCGGGTATTTCGGTCGGTCTTATCACCGACCCGGAGGATGACGACAACTTCATGACTATGGTTGATATCCAGGGTCTTGAGGACTTTTTCGGAGACATGGACTTCAAGGTCGCCGGCACAAAGAAGGGTATCACCGCAATACAGATGGATCTTAAGGTTGACGGTCTGACGCCCGCTATTATCAAGCAGGCTCTGGAGCAGACCAGAAACGCAAGATATTATATTCTTGACGAGGTAATGCTCAAGACGATAGACAAGCCGAGAGCCGAGATTTCACAATATGCTCCGAAAATCATCAATATGCAGATACCCGTGGATAAGATACGCGACGTTATCGGAAGCGGAGGCAAGGTCATCCAGGGCATAGTAGCCGATACCGGAGCCAAGATAGACATTGAAGAGGACGGACGCGTTTATATCGCGGCTGTTGACCCGGCATCGGGCGAGGCGGCAAAGAAAATGATTGAAAATATCATAAAAGAGCCTGAGGTAGGAGAAGTGTACGAGGGCAAAGTCGTTAAGATCATGGACTTCGGCGCATTTGTTGAGATCCTGCCCGGACACGACGGTCTGGTCCATATATCAAAGCTTGCGAAACACAGAGTAAACAAGGTCACGGACGTTGTTAACGAAGGCGACATTATCAAGGTCGAAGTAACCGAGATTTTGGCAAACGGCAAAATTAACCTTAAAAAGATCGATTAAGATTTGGAAATATTGCGGGCGGAAAATATCCGTCCGCATGACCTGCATAAATGGAGATGAAGCAATGAGCGAAAACGAGAAAGAATTATCTATAATTGATACTTTGCGTATAATGCTGCCTTATAAGTGGCTTATATTGGTGTGTGTTGTGGTTATGGCTCTTGCATTTTTTGTGAAAACCGAATTTTTTACCGATGATACTTTTACTTCAACCGGTGTTCTGTATGTAAGCAATCATATGCAGGGTATGGTGTCCAGCAACTATTCTGTTGAGCTTTCGGATATTGAGTCCGCGAGAACAATGGCGTCTACCTGTATGGAGCTTTTAAACACCAGAACATACTTGTCATACGTAAGCAGCGCCACCGGCGGAAAGTATGAATGGAACGAGATAGCTAACATGATAAACGTAAGCTCCGTTAACGAGACCGAGCTTTTGTCAATAAGCGTGACTTCGAAGAGTCCTGAAGATTCTTATAATATTTGCAACACGATTATCCAGAAAGCTCCGTCGCAGCTTGGTACAATTTTCACCAGCGGAACTATCGAAATTATTGATGAGGCGGTTTATCCCAATAACCCGAACAGCAGGGGAGTGCTTAAAATGACCGCTATCGGTTTTGCCATCGGTTTGGTTTTGGGCGTGCTTCTGGCGTTTGTACTCAGTATGTTTGACCGCACGGTTCATATTGATACCGATCTTACCCAAAGATATGATATTCCTGTTCTCGGAAATATCATAAACCAATAACCGGTGTGTTTGGAATTAGCTAAAGAGGTGTAATAATGGGGTTAAAATTTTTATCTAAAGATAAGAAAACCGACAAAAGCAGACACAAGAAAAAACATAAGCATAATCATATCAGTTCCGTATACATTCTTGATGAAAACTCAAGATTTGGCATGAAGGAGTCGTATAATGCACTGAGAACAAGCATAATGTTTTCTCTTACGAAATCGGAACATGGAAAGGTAATTATGATAACCAGTTCGGTTCCCGGAGAAGGCAAAACAACAACGAGCATTAACATCGCTATATCTTTTGCCCTTTCCGGAGCGAGAGTTTTGCTTATCGACTGTGATTTGAGAAAATCGACAATTCACCGCTATCTTAAACTGGACGGCACGGTCGGTCTTACCAATGTGCTGTGCGGATACACCGATATTGTTGATGCGATACACCGCAATGTCTGCAAGGGTGTTGACGTTATTACCGTAGGAGAGATACCTCCCAATCCGACACAGATTCTTTCCTCGCCCGAACTTGGAAATCTGCTTGCGGCGCTTAAGACAAAATATGACTACATATTTATTGACACTCCGCCTGTATCGGTCGTTACCGACGCGGCTCTTATAGCCGGTCACTGCACCGGAGTGGGTATAGTGGTAAGAGAAAATGTTACGCATCTTGACCAGCTTGATGTGACAGTAAACACGCTGAAGCAGGCAAACGCACCTATCATTGGATTTATTATGCTTGCCAACGAAAAGCAAAGAAAGAGATATGGTTATTATGGCAAATACAGGTATTACGGAAAGTATGGATACTATGTATATGACGGATACGGAACAAACGATTCAGTCGGGTTCGATGATTGATCTGCACACGCATTTTCTTCCTAAGATTGACGACGGTTCGTCAAGCGTTGAAGAAAGTCTGAAAATGCTTGCAGACAGCAAAAAGCAGGGGATTGATATTTGCGTTGCCACTCCTCATTGTCATTTGCACAAAGAAAGCGATCTGGAGCATTTCTTGCGCCGGCGTCAGGCGGCTTTTGAGGAACTTATGAGCGCCGCGCCGGGGAGCGGTCTGCCCGCTATTTATTTGGGCGGCGAGGTTTATCTTGACAATAATATAAACAAATATGACGGCATTGAGCGGCTGTGCATAACCGGTACTAAGTATATATTGGTCGAACTTCCGAGACAGCGGCTCGAAAGACGGATCACCGAATGGATATTTAATCTGACCGTAAAAGGCTTGAAACCGATATTGGCTCATGTTGAGCGGAATGACTTGGATGAGCTTGAAGAGATGGGCATCTGGGACCTTGACATTATATTTCAGCTTAATGCTCAGTCGTTTCTCGGATTTTCCGAGCGCCGCAGAGTAAAAAAAATACTTGCGAGGGATAAAAAATTTGTTGTAAGCAGCGATATGCACAACGTTACAAATCGTCCTCAGTGTATGCTTCGGGCGCGAAAGGTGTCGGAAAGAAAATTTCCGTCGCTTACCGAGGAAATGTTCGGCGGAAACGGACGTGAGATATTTGTTGGCGCAGAACCTATCGGTTAGCCGCGGAACTGCGGATTTTAACAGAGATTAGAGGCGTGATATGCATAAAAAACGAATATTGTTTGTATTACTTATTGCTTTGAATTTGTTGTTTATCTGGGGCAATTCAGCTCTCAGTCAGCAGCATTCTCATGCTATAAGTATGGCATTTAAAGGTTTTTTGGAACGTTTGCTTCCGTTTGACCTTTCATCGGTTAATTTTAACTCCGAGCATTATTTGCGCAAGGCGGCTCATGTGTTTGAGTATTTGGTTTTAGGTACTCTGCTGACGCTGTGTTTCGGAAAATTCAGAGTGAAGAACTGCCTGATGATAATCATTGCCGGCGCTATGGTTGCTTCGCTTGACGAGACAATTCAGATTTTTACGGCAAGAGGTCCGGCGGTCAAGGATGTTATGATCGATTTTTCCGGATTTATGATAGGTTTTCTTGTCATAATGGCGTTTAAAGGCAGACGCTCTTCCGCTTTTGTGCCGCCGAATGATTTGAAAGTGAAACATAATTACAAGAGGTGATAAAAATGGGTTACAATTCGTATGATCCCGCAAAAAGCAGAAAAAAGAAAAAGAAAACGGGCATAATTGTATGCTCGGTCATTCTTGCCGTTGTTGTTGCCGCTGCGGTCGGAGGCTTCGTTCTTTACAATAATAATAAGGGAAATATTGAAGCGCTGAAATACGCATCGGATTATACGTCTGATGAAATTCAGCAAAAAATCGCAAATAATAATGACGAAACGCGTAAAAAAGTTATTGAGATAACCGGCACTGAAATGCGCGACCTTACCGAAGAGGAGACCGAAATGCTCGAAACCGGACAGATTACCGAGGATGAGGCGGCTGCTCTTGTGGTCGGCGAAACCACGCTTGATGAAATTCTGGACGGCACTTTTGAAGCCGAACAATCAAGCGGGAACGCTCAGGAAGCCGAACAGTCCGCAGAAAGCTCGGAAAACGCTGTTTCCGATGCGACCGGTGAGAACGTAAGCACGTCCTCAAATTCGAGCGGCGAGGCGGCATCAGGCAGTAAGCCAAGCACGCCGCAGAGTGATGTGAGTGCCACTGTTTCCAAGATATATGTGCTTAAATCGGAGTTCACGTCCTCGGTTGAGTCGCTTATATCGCAGGCAAAGGCGGATCATGCGGCGGGAATGTCGACGCCGGACCTTATGAGAAAGTATTCGGGTCTTGCGGCTTCTCTCGAAAGCAGCTGTGATTCACGTATGGAATCATTGCTCAGCGAGCTTGACGCCAGTCTTGATGCAAGCGGCGGCGACAAGAGCGTTATAAATGAGATACGAAGCTCCTATGAAAACGAAAAAAGCCTGAAAAAAGCCGAGCTTTTATCAAAGTACAAGAAATAGTATTGACACGAAGGGAAAATTTTTATAAAATATTTTTAAGATTTTATTGCAAATTATCTTGACAAATTATAATTAAATGGTATAATACTATTATATTGGGTTGAAATTTTGCTCACTGTGTAATTTTTTGTACAGATATCGGTGATGCGGAATGTGTGCCCTACATAACAAATATGTAAAAAAATTAAATTAATATATGCAAAGAGGAGAGGTTAAAATGAAAAAATTAATCGGAATTCTTGTAGCCGCTCTGCTGGTTATGCAGTCTTTCGCGGTTCTGGCATACGATGATGTGTATGTTGACGGAAACCTGCAGATGAGCGAAAGCGGTAAAAACACTTATCAGGACACGCTGATAATCTCAGGAGATGACAATCAGGTTGTTGACTATAAGGCGACTCTGGATCTTAAGAATGTGCGTGATAAGTATGCTGAATACTATGCTGCCGCTGGTGACACTGCAAAAAATCTCGGTTTAGATCAGACGAGTGTTGACAACGCTGCGGTTAGCGGAACAATCGCGATCACGATCACGTTCCCCAAAGGATTGACGCCTTCTGATGAGTTTATAGCTGATACCAATATGAGTGGTTTTGACGGCTATGATACTCAAAACGGCATTTTTGTTGAGACCACTAAGAGGACTTCTACAGATAATGATGCTGACGGTTCAAAGGTCGTTGTACTTACTATAACAGTTAAGGATGGCATTACAGCTAAGGCTCTCAGCGATAATCTCGCTGCATACCTTGCAGACATGAATCTGGTCTGCAACCAAGTTACGGCTTCTGGCTTCGGATCCTATACTGTAACAGGTGAGGTTGAGGGTAATATAACTATTTCGACAGGTGATTATGCTCAGTCGATTAGAATTCTCTCTCGTGAAGTAGGCACAGAAAGCGACGCTGTTTCAGCTAAAATTACATTTATGCCTTCTGAAGTTGAGGACTTTGAAAAAACTGAACCAAAGGATATTGAATTCCAGTTACCTGATACACTCATTCCTGAAACACCCGGAACCGAAGTGCAGGTTAAGCAGGTAACGGTTAACGGAAATGTTGTACCGGCTGATAGTTTTGTTATACAGAATGGCAAGTTAACATTTAAGAAAGAATATCTTGAGACTTTGCCGGTAGGTGAATATGTTGTCGAAATCGTGACTGAGGATGATAAAGAAGCTACGGTTGGTTTGATAGTATCGGAAGCAACTGTTGAGCCTACAGCAGTTCCGCTGCCGACCAGACAACCAACACCTTATAGTCCTGGCGGTGGTGGATCATGGGGAACAGGCGCAACTGCTACTCCCAAGCCGACAACTGAGCCTAACGCTACAGCTGAACCTACAGTAACACAGGCTCCAGGAACCGAAGGACTTCCCTTTGTAGATGTTGCTCCTTCTGATTGGTTTGTGGATGCTGTTCAGTACGTATATGAGCATGGTCTCATGAACGGTACTTCGGCTACCACATTTGAGCCTAACGCTCCGGTTGACCGCGCTATGTTTGCGACGATCATTTACAGAATTGAAGGCTCACCCGCAGCTACAACCGAGAATATGACATTTACAGATGTTCCTGCAGGCGAGTATTACACTGATGCGGTTGCATGGTGCTTTGCTAACGGTGTTGTAACAGGTTATTCCGACACAGAGTACGCACCTCAGGGCAAGATCCTGCGTGAGCAGATGGCGGCTCTCATGTATCGTTACGCTAACTTCAAGGGTATCGACACATCGGCGACCGTTGCTCAGTATACCGACAGTGACCAGATCGATGACTACGCTGTACCGGCTGTAAGCTACTGTACTGCTGCAGGTCTGATGAATGGCGTTGGCGACGGCGCTTTTGATCCTCAGGCAGATGCTACAAGAGGTGAGGTTGCTACAGTTGTTATGAGACTTTATAACAGCGTTGTTACCCAGTAACAGACAATAATTTGCAGCCCGGATTTATCCGGGCTGCTTTTACTTTGTGTGTGATGCCGCGGCTTGTTGAGTTGTATGTGGTGCATAAAAGCAACCGCAGCCGAAAGCATTAAATTTATAAATAATTATTGGATTTAGCGCTTGCAATTTGTCAATTAATGTAATACAATAATACTGTATTTTTCTATTAAAATTTATTATTTTATCGGAGGATTTTGTGATGAAAAAGCTTGAACAGCTCTATGAAGGAAAAGCCAAGAAGGTTTTTAAGACAGATGATCCGGAAGTCCTGATGGTTGACTATAAGGATGACGCTACCGCCTTTAACGGCGAGAAAAAAGGAACCATAAACTCAAAGGGTATAATAAATAACCGTGTGACCAACCACCTGATGAAAATGCTTGAGGCAAAGGGTATCCCCACCCACCTGATAGAGGAGGTTTCGGACCGAGAGACGCTGGTCAAGAAGGTTTCTATCGTTCCTCTTGAGGTTATTATCAGAAATGTCGCTGCCGGCTCGTTCTCTAAGAGATACGGAGTCGAAGAAGGAAAGCAGCTCCTTTCGCCTACTCTTGAGTTCAGCTATAAGGATGACGATCTCGGCGACCCGCTGATCAACTCGTACCACGTGCTGGCTCTTGGTCTTGCGACCAAAGAGGATATTGACACTATCACAGAATATGCGTTTAAGATAAACGGTATTTTAAAGGAGTATCTGCTTGACCTTGGTATTAAGCTTATCGACTTTAAGCTTGAGTTCGGCAAAACAAGTGATGGTACCATCGTTCTTGCGGATGAGATCTCGCCCGATACCTGCCGCTTCTGGGATAAGGACACAAACGAAAAGCTGGACAAAGACAGGTTCAGACGCGACATGGGCAATGTTGAAGACGCGTACGAGGAGATCATGATGCGTCTTATGGGAGAAAAAGTTTAATATTTTTCATTGATTATACATCAGGAGGTTTGTTTTGAATAAGCTCAATGAGATTTACGGCGCAGACACTCTTCATGAGGAATGCGGAATTTTCGGTATATACGACATGGGCGACAACCTTGACGTTGCCAGACTGACATACTACGGTCTCTATGCCCTTCAGCACAGAGGTCAGGAAAGCTGCGGTATCGCGGTCAATAATATTGACGAAAACGATAAAATTCAAATTCTCCAGTAT
Organism: uncultured Monoglobus sp.; assembly: GCA_947624495.1. Lineage (GTDB taxonomy): Bacteria > Bacillota > Clostridia > Monoglobales > Monoglobaceae > Monoglobus. The sequence goes on from CANQKP010000022.1 coordinate 19,862, forward strand.
AAGGATATGGGACTCGTGCAGGAGGTGTTCAACAACCTTGTTCTGAACGAGCTTAAGGGCAGAGCGTCGGTCGGTCATGTGCGGTACACGACCGCCGGCTCAAGCCGCCGCGAGAACGCTCAGCCTCTTGTTTCGAAATACCAGAAGGGAACCTTCGCGCTGGCGCATAACGGCAATCTTGTGGATATCGACAAGATGCGAAACGATCTTCAGAACGAGGGCGCGATATTCCAGACAAATAACGACAGCGAAATTATAGCACACCTGCTGGCAAAGGAACGCATCAAGACAAACTCCACTGCCGAGGCGGTGCTTAAGCTCATGGGTGAGATCAGCGGCGCTTATTCACTGATCATTATGACGCCCAAGCGTATGGTCGTCGTGCGCGATCCTCAAGGCTTCCGACCGCTTTGCATCGGAAAGCTTAAAAACTCTTATGTGTTCGCCTCCGAATCATGCGCGCTTGACTCTATAGGTGCTGAGTTTGTCAGAGACGTTGAACCAGGTGAGGTTATCGTGGTCGACGATTCGGGAATGCACTCCTATAGGGACAGATGCGGCGAAAAGTCGGCGCTCTGTGTGTTTGAGTATATTTATGTTGCTCGTCCGGACAGCGTGATCGACGGCGTTAGCGTCCATGGCGCGAGGCTTAAGGCGGGCAGATTTTTGGCAAAGGAAAGTCCTGTGGACGCCGATGTCGTTATCGGAGTTCCCGATTCGGGTCTTGACGCGGCTCTCGGATATTCTCAAGAGTCCGGCATTCCTTACGGCGTGGGATTTATCAAGAATAAGTATATAGGAAGAACGTTTATCCAGCCCACTCAGGAGGAGCGCGAGGCGGCGCTCAGGATAAAGCTGAACGCTATGCGCGAGGCGGTCAACGGCAAGAGAGTTATTATGATCGATGATTCAATCGTCCGCGGCACGACCAGCGGACGCATTGTGCAATTGCTGCGCGACGCCGGCGCAGCCGAGGTTCATGTGCGTATCTCATCTCCGCCGTTTAAGAACCCATGCTATTTCGGAATTGACGTTGCGGACCGCAATTCGCTGATTGCCTGCAAAATGTCTGTTGAGGAGACCTGCAGGCATATCGGAGCCGACTCGCTTGCGTATCTTTCGCTTGACGCGACCCAAAAAATAGCCGAGGGCTCAAAGTGCGGAAGATGCGACGCCTGTTTCACCTGTAACTATCCCGTTCATGTTCCTCAGGAAGATGCGGACAGCAAATGAGCGCGGCGGCGGAATTATATTTGATTATTAAACATATTTTACACATTTTATTACAGTTATAAGGAGCATAATATGCAAAACGAGACTATTGTGGTGATCGACTTTGGCGGTCAGTATAATCAGTTAATCGCCCGCCGTGTGCGCGAGGCGAATGTTTACTGTGAGGTCGTGCCGTATTCAAAACCGATCGATGATATAAAATCGCTTGATCCCAAGGGTATAATATTTACCGGCGGACCAAACAGTGTGTTTGACGAAAAGGCGCCCAAACCGGATCTTGAAGTGTTTAACCTCGGTGTGCCTGTTTTGGGTATATGCTACGGTGCGCAGCTTATGAGTATGGCTTTGGGCGGCGTTGTTCACCATGCTGATACCCGTGAATACGGCGTGACTGATATAGAGCTTGATGTCGATACTGCGCTGTTTAAGGGGATGCAGGCGAAAAACCGCTGCCTGATGAGCCACACCGACAAGGTTGCCGAGCTTCCGGAGGGATTTAGGATCGTCGCAACCACGTCCGATTGTCCCATGGCCGCGTTTGAAAACACAGAAAAGAAGTTTTATGGCGTTCAGTTCCACCCGGAGGTAAACCATACACCGTTCGGCAAGGATATGATTAAGAATTTTCTGTATGACGTATGCGGCGTCACCGGCGACTGGACCATGTCCGACTATGCCAAGAATTACATAGAGTACGCTAAAAACAAGATTGGCGATAAAAAGGCGCTCTGTGCGCTGTCAGGCGGTGTTGACAGCAGCGTTGCGGCTGTTTTGCTTTACAAAGCGATAGGCAAAAATCTGACCTGTATTTTTGTGGATCACGGTCTGCTGCGAAAGGACGAAGGCGATCAGGTCGAGGAAGTATTCACAAAGCAGTTTGATATTAACCTTATCAGAGTCAACTGCGGTGATGTTTTTCTCGCTAAGCTCAAAGGCGTGACGGATCCTGAGACCAAGCGCAAGATCATCGGTGAGGAATTTATAAGAGTATTTGAGAAAGAAGCCAAGAAAATCGGAACCGTGGACTATCTTGTTCAGGGCACGATATATCCGGATGTGATTGAAAGCGGCACCGGCGACGCGGCGGTGATCAAAAGCCACCATAATGTCGGCGGACTGCCGGATTATGTCGATTTTAAGGAAATTATCGAGCCGCTCAGAAACCTGTTCAAGGACGAGGTAAGACAGCTCGGAACAGAGCTTGGAATTCCCGAAAATCTGGTGTGGAGACAGCCGTTTCCGGGTCCGGGTCTCGCGATAAGATGCATAGGAGAGATCACCGAACCGAGACTTGAGATTTTGAAAGAGGCTGACGCGATTTTCCGTGATGAGATAGCCAAGGCGGGTCTTGACCGGGAGATCAACCAGTACTTCGCTGTGATTACCGATATGCGAAGCGTCGGCGTTATGGGCGACGAGCGGACCTATGATTATACGGTCGCGCTGCGCGGAGTGACCACCACGGACTTTATGACCGGCGAGTGGGCGCGAATTCCGTATGACGTACTTGACACCGTAAGCAAGCGCATAGTCAACGAAGTCCCTCACGTGAACCGCATAGTCTACGACATAACCTCAAAACCCCCCGCCACGATCGAGTGGGAATGATGTACGAAACGGCTGAACACCGCATAAATACTGGGTTTTTCGAAAATTAAAAGGTG
>CANQKP010000023.1 GCA_947624495.1 uncultured Monoglobus sp.
GACGACAATGCTTAACGTGAAAATAATATGCGTGGGCAAAATTAAAGAAAAATTTTTCAGAGAAGCGGCAGAGGAGTATATAAAGCGCCTGAGCCGCTTCTGCTCTCTCGAAATCGCCGAGGTAAAGGATGAACCCGCGCCCGACGGAGGCAGTCAAAAGGAAAAGGACGCGGTGCTCAGGAAAGAGGGCGCGGGAATTTTAAGCAAAATCCCCAAGGGCGCCTATGTGATCTCCCTGTGTGTTGAGGGCAGGGAAATGTCCTCGGAGGGGCTTTCGGCGCTGCTTGACGACATTGCCGTCCGCGGCGCAGGCAGCGTCGTGTTTGTGATCGGCGGCTCGCTCGGTCTTTCGGACGAGGTGAAGCAAAGGTCGGATCTAAAGCTCAGTTTTTCGAAGATGACCTTTCCGCACCGTCTTATGCGGGTAATTCTGCTGGAGCAGATCTATCGCGCCTTTACGATTTCGAAGGGAATTACATACCATAAATAAAAACAACCGGCGCGGTGTACCGCGCCGGCTGTTTTTAAAAGTGCATATTGCGCATCATTTTTTTCGCTTTCTTCACGTCTCTCGTGTCCATCATGGCAAGACCTATTCCGAGCAGCGTTCCTAAAAGCATTCCCGTGCTGAAGTTACCCATATTAATCTCCTTTCCAGAGCCGTTTTTACGGCGGTTTATCAAATTAATAAGTTTTCTGTCTTTTGTATTGTTTTGCCCTATTATTATTTGTAAATTAGGTATAAAAAATCCGAAAAATTACGGGAAAATATTTACATAAAACCGTTAAAATCAACTTGACGTATTGACGAAGATGTTGTATCATATAAAGTGATACTCTATCTAAAAAATATGGAGACAATTTAGAATGTACGCGCTTTTGCGCGCATATCAATATCCCGAAAGGATGATAATTATGGCAAAAATAATCCCTTTTAAAGGGCTCAGATATAATACGGAGATTTTTAAGGATCTGGACATGGTAACGGCTCCGCCGTACGATATTATTTCAACTGATGAACAGCAGGAGCTTTACAACAAGGATGAATACAATGTTGTCCGCCTTGACTACGGCATGGACTTTGACAGCGATGATGAGGAAAATAATAAGTATACCCGAAGTGCGGCATACCTCGGCAAGTGGATAGAGGAACAGGTCCTGGTATATGAGGACAGTCCCGCCTTCTATATTTACGAGCAGATGTTCACGCTGGGCGATGACGAGTCGCCTTCACACTCACTCAAGGGAATAATATCTTTGGTTCAGCTTGAGGAGTTTGCCAAAAAGATAATTATGCCTCATTCCGAGACGGTGAGCGGCGCAAACCGTGACAGACTTAAGCTTATGGAGGCGACAGGCGCCAACATGAGCCAGATCTACGCGCTGTATATGGACCCCGATCAGGCGATCGCGGACATAATTTCCGAATGTTCTGACAGCGACCCGGACATAAGCTTCACGTCCAAGGACAATGTTATTCAGAATATCTGGATAATCAAGGATCCCGCGACCCGGAACGTTATTTCCAAAAAATTTGAGAACAAGCAGCTTTTCATAGCGGACGGTCACCACAGATACGAGACCGCGCTGGCATACCGCCGCGACCGCAGGCAGAAGGACGGCAGCGAGCCGGGAACCAAACCGTATGACTACACGATGATGATGCTTGCGTCCATGGACGACAGCGGTCTGTTTCTGTTCCCCACCCACCGTTTGATAAAGAATGTTCAGAACTTTTCGGAGCAGATGACAATAAGTATGCTGACCGACAACTTCAATGCGTCAAAGATATACTTCACCGAGGGCGACTATGCCGAGATCATCATGGCGAAGCTTAATGACACGGTGGATGAGAGGCGCCTTGCGTTTTACACCGGCGAGGATTATTATTACACGCTTGATATAAAGGACATACACATGATGGACGACATCGTTGAGGATAAAAGCGACACCTATAGGCACCTTGATGTAACGATCCTTCACCGCCTGATACTTGAAAAGTATTTCGATATCGACGAGAGCCGCGAAGATGAGTGCCTTATGTATACCAAGGACGCTAAAGAAGCGGTCGAGAGGGTCAAGAGCGGGGAGTTCCAGTGCGCTTTTATGCTTAACGCCACAAAGATTTCTGAGATAAAAGACATTGCGCTGGCGAATGAGAAGATGCCTAAGAAGTCAACATACTTCTGGCCCAAGCTTGTTACCGGCATAATCATATACAAGTTTGATGAATAAGTTATAAGAATTTGGAGGACGATCAGATGAAAATTGGAATAATGGGCTTTGGCGTTGTCGGCGGAGGAGTCGGCGAGCTTGTTGCCACTAACGCGGAATCGATAAAACGCAGATGCGGCGAGGATGTAACGATCGCTAAAATCCTTGATTTGAGAGACTTCCCGGACAGCCCGTACAAATGCTTTACCAAGGATTTTAATGATATATTAAACGATGAGGAGATCGGAGTCGTTGCCGAGGTTATGGGAGGAATAAACCCTGCCTATCAGTTTACCAAGCAGCTGCTTATGTCGGGCAAGAGCGTTGTCACCTCCAACAAGGAGCTGGTGGCGAAGCACGGGACCGAGCTTCTTAAAATTGCTGCAGAGAATAACGTAAGCTATCTTTTCGAGGCGAGCGTGGGCGGCGGAATACCGATAATAAGACCGCTTTATACCAGTCTTGCGGCGAATGAGCTTACCGATATTTACGGTATTTTAAACGGTACGACAAACTATATTCTGACTCAGATGATCAAGGAGGGCGCCACGTTTGAGGATGCTTTAAAGGGCGCTCAGCAGAAGGGCTACGCCGAAAAGGACCCTACCGCGGATATCGAGGGTCACGACACCTGCCGCAAGACGGCTATCCTTGCGTCGCTTGCATTCGGCACCTATGTTGACAGTGAAGAGGTCCCCTGCGAGGGAATAACGAAAATTACTCTTGAGGATGTTAAATACGCGGCGAAGTTCGGTTCGGTGATAAAGCTTTTGGGCATAACTTCCAGAGCGGAAAACGGCGTTTACGCCATGGTGTGTCCCGCGATTTTGCCGGGCGAGCATCCGCTTGCGGGAATTGACGATGTGTTTAACGGCATTATGGTTCGGGGCGACGGTCTCGGCGACGTTATGTTCTACGGCCGCGGCGCAGGAGCGCTGCCTACGGCAAGCGCGGTGCTTTCGGATATAGTGGATGTGGTCAAGCACAAGGGCGCCGGAATAAGCCTGGGCTGGGAGCCGGGAAAAGACGGCTACCTGCTTGACGCGGAGACTCTGCCGGCGCGCTTCTACCTGCGTCTTAAAGGCTCTGCGGACAGCTTTGCCGGAAAGCCCGGCTACAGCGTTTACACGCTGGACGGTGAGAAGTATGCCGGCGAATTCGCGGTGGTAACCCCTGAAGTCACCGGTCAGCGGCTCTGTGAAATGATCGCTGACAAAAACGAGCTGGGTTCATATGATATATTGGGCAAAATAAGATTGGTGGCAGAGTAGTATGGTTAAGGTCAGAATACCGGCGACCTCCGCAAACATAGGTTCGGGCTTTGACAGCATGGGCATAGCCCTCGGTCTTTACAACTACGTTGCCGCCGAGGAGAACGACTCCGGCAGGCTTGAGATAGACATCCTTGACGACAGCCGCGAGTTTTTGCCGCAAAACGAGGAGAATTTGATTTACCGGTCAATGAAGAGGGTTTTTGATGTAACTGGTTATAAATGTCCCGGACTTAAACTCACTCTTGAGAATAATATAATGATAACGCGGGGGCTTGGCAGCAGCAGCGCGGGCATAGTCGGCGGAGTTGTTGCCGCCAACAAGCTGTGCGGCGACAAGCTGTCCCTTAACGAGGCGCTGAAGCTCGCCGCGGACATAGAGGGACATCCCGACAATGTCACACCGGCAATGGTGGGCGGGTTTACGGTCAACGTAATGACAAAGCATATGATACGCTATGTCAAGACCGAACTCGACCCGGACGAGCTTAGCTTCGCGGCGCTGGTCCCGGACTTCTACCTTCAGACGAAAAAATCAAGAGAGGTTCTGCCGAAGTCGGTGCCGCACAACGACGCGGTGTACAATACCGGACACAGCGCTCTGCTTGCGGCAAGCCTGATTACCGGAAAGTATGAGAACATAAGGACCGCGGTGGGAGACAAGCTGCACCAGAACTACCGAAAGCGCCTTATCCCGAACATGGACAGTCTGTTCAGACTGTGCTACGACAACGGAGCTTTGGGTGTGTACCTTAGCGGAGCGGGACCTACGATAATCGCAATAACAGAGACAAAGAACAAAAGCTTCGGCTGTGACATAAGCCGCATACTTATCAACAAAATGAAAGGCTGGAAGCTTCATATGCTGAAGCCGGACAATATCGGAGCTTGTATTTTAGAGAATAATTAAATTTGTTAGTATAAAAATCGGGAGGGATTTTTTTGGCATTAATAGTTCAGAAATTCGGCGGCAGTTCCGTTGCGGACGCGGCAAAGGTCATGAACGTGGCGGAGCGTGTCACCGAGACATACAAGGCGGGGAACCAGGTGGTCGTTGTTGTGTCCGCTCAGGGCGACACGACCGATGATCTTATAGAAAAAGCGAACGAGATAAATCCGAACGCTTCAAAGCGCGAGCTTGATATGCTGCTTTCAAGCGGCGAGCAGATCTCGATAGCGCTGCTCGCTATGGCAATCGAAAAGATAGGCTGTCCGGTGCTGTCGCTTACCGGCTGGCAGGCGGGCTTTAACACAAATAACGTTTCGGGAAGCGCCAGAATTAAAAAAATCGACACCGAGAGGGTCCGTGCCGCCGTTGACCAAAAGCAGATCGTGGTTGTAGCGGGTTTTCAGGGCATCAATAAATATGACGATATAACCACTCTCGGCAGAGGCGGAAGCGACACTTCTGCGGTCGCGATAGCTGCGGCGCTCCATGCCGACAAGTGCGAGATCTACACCGATGTGGACGGAGTTTATACCGCCGATCCGCGTATTTGCAGCACCGCGAAGAAGCTTGACGAGATAACATACGATGAAATGCTTGAACTGGCGAGCCTCGGCGCCAACGTGCTCCACAACCGAAGCGTGGAGATGGCAAAGAAATACAATGTGAAGCTTGAGGTCAAGTCAAGCTTTGAAAGAGTACCGGGCACGATTGTTAAGGAGGTTGTTAATATGGAAAAAATGTTGATAAGAGGCGTGACCCGCGATAACAATGTCGCGAGAATAGGCGTTATAGGTCTTGAGCACACTCCGGGGGTAGCTTTCAGAATATTCTCAGAGCTTGCGAAGGAAAACATAAATGTTGATATGATACTTCAGTCTGTGGGCAGAGGCGGAACCAAGGACATAGCCTTCACCGTGACCCGCGAGAATGAGGAAAAGACCCTTGAGGTCCTGGAGGGTCTGCGCGGAGCGCTTAAGTATGAAAAGCTTGACCACCGCGACGATTTGTCCAAGGTATCCATTGTGGGAGCCGGAATGGTAAATAATCCCGGCGTTGCAGCAAAGATGTTTGAGGCGCTGTATGACAACAACATCAATATCCATATGATTGCCACATCCGAGATCAAGGTGTCTGTGCTGATAAAGCTTGATAACGCCGAAAAAGCGGTAAAAGTGATACACGACAAGTTTATTTCGTAGTATTTATTATGAAAACAGTACTCATAACCGGCGGCTCACGGGGGATCGGCGCGGCGATTGCCCGCCGCTTCACCTCCGAGGGCTGCCGGGTTATTATTAATTACAGCAGATCCGTGACCGAGGCAGAGACTCTCGCAAAGGAGCTGGGCTGCGAGGCTGTAAAGGCGGACGTCGGAAACGCGGAGCAGGTCGCTGCGATGATGGATGAGATAGAAAGCAGGTTCGGCGCTCTTGACGTGCTGGTAAACAACGCCGGGATTTCACATATCGGTCTGTTTACCGACATGACCGAGGCTGAGTGGAACAGCGTTATAAATATAAACCTCGGCGGCGTGTTTAGGGTAACGAAGCGGGCTGTGAAGCCGATGATATTCCGGCACAGCGGCTGCGTAATAAACGTCTCGTCTATCTGGGGCGAGGTCGGTGCATCCTGCGAGGCGGCGTATTCCGCATCAAAGGCGGGGATCATAGGACTGACAAAGGCGCTTGCCAAAGAGCTGGGACCGTCGGGAATACGCGTCAACTGTGTGGCGCCCGGAGTGATCGACACCGATATGAACGCGGATTTAGGCAGCGATACCGTCCGCGCTCTGGCGTCCGATACCCCTCTCGGCAGAATAGGCACGCCGGAAGAGGTGGCTGACGCGGTGTACTTCCTGAGCGAGAGCGGATTTATAACCGGTCAGGTCTTGGGCGTAAGCGGCGGGTTTGTGATTTAGGAGAAGGTTATGGAGTATTTGGGAGCCATATTCGGCGACTCTATCGTGCGCGCCGTTATCAGTAATCCGGCAAAAAAGTCGGCGGATATCAGAAAGGTCGTTATAAGCCTTAAAAATATCGGCGGCACCGAAAAGTATCAAATCGAGAGCTTTACCGAAAAGCAGGCGTTTCACAAAAATATCGAAAAGCAGGATATTGTTGCGGAGGCGTCCCGAATTATGGAGCAGGGCGGATTTCGTCAGCTTGACGCGTGGAGCGGCAGCAGCTGCTATATGTTGAAGATCTCAAAAAAGGGCAGGGCGGCTCTTTCCAAAAAGCGGCTCACGGACGGCGGAACGCCGATCCGAGCAGCTTCGGGAAACAACCGCGAAAAGAAATATATTCTTGGCAGCGCGGCTGTTCCCGCCCTTGTTGATTTGGGCGTGATAACAAAAGAAGGCAACGTTGTCAGTGCGATGTACGACAAGTACCGCTAGATAAATCGGTTTGTGGAAATCATAGACGACGCTCTGGGTAAAACTCCGCCGAAGGAGCTTAACATAATCGATTTCGGCTGCGGCAAGTCGTACCTGACATTTGTTCTCTACCACTACCTTACGGAGGTAAAAGGGATAACCGCGCATATAAATGGGCTTGATCTTAAGGCGGACGTTATTAAAAAGTGCATCGCGCTTGCCGGGAAGTACGGCTATAAAAATCTGCATTTCAGTATTGGAGATATCAACGGATATAAGCCTGAGCGAAAGCCTGACATGGTGATAACCCTCCACGCCTGTGACACCGCCACCGATTACGCGCTTTATAACGCGGTCAGCTGGGGAGCGGACAGGATTATCTCGGTACCCTGCTGCCAGCATGAGCTTAACGGTCAGATCAGGACCGAAAAATTCAGCGCTTTGACCGACTACGGTTTGATCAAGGAGCGGTTCTCCGCTCTCGCGACCGACGCCATAAGAGGAAAGCTGCTTGAGTATATGGGTTACAAGGTACAGATGCTGGAGTTTGTGGATTTTGCGCACTCTCCGAAAAATCTGCTGATACGCGCCGTAAAACGCGGCGTTCCGACAGCCAAGAGGGAAGCGTCGCTTAAAAAAGCCGAGGCGCTGATCGAGGAGTTCGGCTTTGAGCCAACATTGTATAGACTTTTTACAGAAAATTAAAATAGTTGTTTACAAATCAACAGATGTATGATATAATAACACTGGTCATTTTGCGCGGCGCGAAAACGCCGCGCATTTTAAAACTAAGGACAAATAACTAAAGATAAATCAAAACAAAGTCGGGAAAGTTTAAAACAAAATCAGAGACAGAAGTATGAGCTGGCAGAAAGGAAGATGATTATGAAAAAGTATGCAGAAAAGCTGATGAGCATTCTGGTGATAACCGCGATGCTGCTATCGGTTCTTCCCGGAGCGGTTATTGCCGCTAAAGAGCCGTCGGCGGAAAATCTACCGCTTGTCACGGCGGCAAACATCAATGACGAGGCTGTATATATTCTGAATTCAAATTTCAGAGCGCATCCAAAGACGTCCAGTATTTTTGAAGGCGATGTACCAAACAATTTGCTTTGGACCGAATTTTCAAACAGGATCGATCATGTGGCGGATTATGACAAAAACTCAAAAACATATAAGCTTGACGACAAGTATTATCAGCTTGTGATCGAGCGTCCGCCGCACGGTCCCGGAAACGACCATCAGGCGACAAAAATTATTCCGGATAACGGCATAGTCGGCAATATTAATGACAATCTGGCGGACGGCGATGAAAACACAAAGCACCGTTATCACGGATGGGTGGTCGGCACCGACCAGTTGTTTGAGCAGGACACGGATGTTGAACATCAGGTCGGCGGATATACTGTTAGGCTGATGCGGCTTAAGCCGACCGAAGAAGAGATCAATCAGGGCGGAGAAGCCCTTATGAACTGTGCGGAAAGGTATGAGGTCAACGCCAAGGCGCTGAAAATTTTAAACATTACATACACGCTCAGCGACGAGGACATACAAAGCGGTTACAGGCTTAAGTGCCCTATGGAAAACATAGCGAAGGAAGAAATAACCGAGCTTGCGATGGAGGGCGACTGGATAACGGTTGTTGACCCTAATATTGACGCGTCTCTGGTCAGCGAAGAGCCTAAGAAAACCGTAAGCTATTGGAAAATAGTAAAAGACGGTCAGCCCGGCGAAAATGTCGGCAACACTATCCCTGCCGCCGATAAAGACGGAACGGACGATAACTGCATAACTCTTCAGGCGGTGCTTGAAGAGCCGAAATCATACACATATGAGTTCCAAAGGGATGACGATACAGACACGGCTGCTTTTCCGACTGCGCCTCCGGCGTCACAGGAAGCGCCGAACCCGACCGCGCCTCCCGCCTCGTATAACGAGCTGATAAGTGCGGGCGGCGGATCGGAAAAAATCGAGTATGAACCGACGAATACGATCAAGCCGCTGGTGCTGCGTCTGGTAAACACCGGAAACCAGCGCTCGTATATCGCTGCGTATACGCAGAGCGAGCTGTTCACGGTGGAGAGAATAAACGTGAACACCGATGAGGATGCGAAAAAATCGTACAGCGATGGCGGTCTTGACGCTCGGCAGCAGACATTCTGGTACATACCGTCTTTGAAAGAAGTTAAAGAACATCCGAATTGGAAAAATTACGCGCTCGTTAAAATAACGCCTAAGGCGGGTCTTGGAGTGGGAACCCATGTCGGCACGATAAGCGCGATGAACCATTCTAACGGCCGCGTAGCGCAGAATTATGAATTAAAGATCACCGTTGACAAAAAAACGGTGCAGATCGCGCCGCACGACACAACCAAGGAATACGGCACGACTTTAACGCCGTCGGATATTATTTGCGACGTTTACGACAGCGCAGGCAGCGAGCTTGAGCGTGACATGACCGCGGCGGAACTCGGAATAACCTTGGAGAGCGACGGCATTTCGGGCGAAGCGGCTGTAAACGGCGGCACGCCATACCCGTTTAAGGCTCTCGGCGGCGTCAGCGGAGGCGGAGACTATAACGTTACCCTTAAAGACGGTTTAAGCACCGGAATTACGGTAACAAAAGCCACTCCGGTGATCAACTCGGCGGTCACAGCCACCGGAATAAACGACGGCAGGAAGCTTTCCTCTTCAAAGCTGTCGGGCATATACGTTAACAGGAACTCACACCAGCAGGTCGACGGCGTTTTGGATTGGGTCGACCCGAACAAGACGATAAAACTCGGCGAGTCCGGAACGGTGACCGAGCAGTATCAATTTACTCCGAACGACCTTGATAACTATAACGTCCCGAAACCCGGAAGCGTCAGCATAGTCGTTTCGGCTAAAAGACCTACCAATCTGAAAATAACAAATGCCGCAAAGACCTATAACGGCAGCGCGCAGACGCCAAGTTATACTTGGGACAGAGGCGGAAGTGTCCAAACCGCATATCTGAAGGCGGTTTATAAAAAGGTTGACCCAGGCGACACAAATTTTGCCGATGATGAGAATTATGATGATTATACCGAAGCTCCGCCAAAGGACGCGGGTACCTATAAAGTTCACGCAACATATCCGGAAAATGATATTTTCGCGGAAGGCGTGGCAGACGGCATTATGACCATTGAGCCATACGTGCTTGGAGTAAACGCGCGCAATGCAATCGACAAGGTATACGACGGAACCAACATAGCGACAGCCGATTCGGCAAAGATAATATACAGAAAGGCTCTTGAGAGCGATGATGTTTCGATTGCACAGGGCGCGCTTATGGGAACATTTGTCAGCAAGGACGTTACAGGTGAAGGTTACGTGACAAACGCATCCTTGAACGCTCTGACCAAGGAGCAGTACGCTTTGGCATATCCGGGTACGGTTATACCCGATACATATCCGCTGACAGGCAAGGACGCAGCAAACTACAAGCTTTCAGGTGACACCGTTCACAGCAGCGGTAAGATAACCCGCCGTCCGCTGACCCTTGCTTTAAAGCAGGATATACAAAAGGAGTACGGCGATACTCACACCTTCACCGCCGACGACTGCAAAGAGGCGGCGGAGCAGCAAAATCCGGGCGGTCTCGCTTCGGGAGACACTCTTGATATGTTAAACTTCGAGCTGTATGCCGACTCGAACGCAAACGAAAGCGCGGCGGCTGTGGGCGAGTATGACGTAAGAGTGAGAATTCCGAGCGGTGTCGTTAATAACAATTATGATATAAAGACCGACAATGTTTTGGGCAAGATCAAAGTTGTAAAAGCGACTCCCGTAATGATCTCGATAAATTCCGATAACGGCGTTGAGGGTCAGACTCTTGAAAGCCTTACGGATGAACACTTCACGGGAACATTTGAAAACCCGCACACCGGAGATAGGATAAACGGCGTCCTTGAATGGGTCGACCCGCAGGAAACTCTGTCAAAGGAAAAGAGCGAGTATGACTGGAGATTTACGCCCGATGATCAGCAAAGCTATAATATTCTTGAGGGCAAAATCAAAATTACGGTGGGAGATAAGCCGATTGCGAAGATACTCGAATTCGAGGTTCCGGCGGAGCTTACTTATGACGGAGAGGCGCATCCGGTAACGATCAAATCGGATGTTGAGGAGGCGCTGACCACCGTTGAATACAGAAAGCTTGATGTTCAGCTGCACGACTCAAACGTTCGGGCAGAGGATATTCCGTGGACCAATGTTCCTCCGGTTGACGCGGGAACATACGAAGTACGCGGAACGATCCATGCTTATGGACTCTATGCAGAAAACAGCGCGACAAAGACAATGAAGATCCTTCAGGCGGAGCCGAAGGGAACGGTTTCAGCGTCGCCCGTCAACAGAGGCGACAAACTGGTTGCTTCACAGCTTTCATATTCGTTTACGGGAGTTAAAAACGAAAGTCTGGACGGCATGATCGCATGGCAGAATGTCGGCATATCCGAACCGTCCGCGATAACGCTCGAAAAGGACGGCAGCTACAAATGGATATTCGCGCCGGAAAGCACTAATTATAAAAGCGTTGAAGGCGAGGCGCTCGTCAGCGTTATAGCGAACACGCGTGCGCCTGAGGCGGAAGTGTATAACATACCGTCATCCGTAAGCGGCGGAGACTATGCATATGTCAATGTTGACGGTGAAAATCTTAAAGCCGGCGACACGGTGACGTTCTATAATGATGAAGATATGACCGATCCCATAAGCAGCGACTTTGTCATTAACGATGATATGAGCGGCAAGACTAAAGTCATACTCGACAATGAGCTGAAAGCCGAGGGCGGCGTGATCTATGTTAATATAAAATATTCCGACACGGTCAAGCCGATAGAATATAAGCCGCAGGTGGGCTTTGCAATAGAGCCGTCCGACATCAATGTCAAAGCCGGCGAAAGCACGACCGCGAAACTGGAACCGTCAGATGAAAGTTATGTTATCGAGAGCGCCGACTGGACGGTTGAGCAAACATATATTGCGGAAGCCGAAGCAACAGACGGCGGCAGCTCTGCGGCGATAAAAGGTATAACCGGCGGCAGCACAAGGGTTGATGTTACCGCAAGCTTTAAACACCCCGACAGCCTGGTTCCCGAAAATATAACCGTATCGGGCAGCGCGGTAATAAACGTTGAGGCGACGCCGGAGCCGACCGAGACGCCGACGCCTGCGACCGCGACGCCGGAGCCGACCGAGACACCGACGCCTGCGACCGCAACACCGGAGCCGACCGAGACGCCGACGCCCGCGACTGCGACGCCTGAGCCGACCGAGACGCCGACACCCGCGACCGCAACGCCGGAGCCGACCGAAACGCCGACGCCCGCGACAGCAACACCGGAGCTGACCGAGACGCCGGCGCCCGCGACCGCAACGCCGGAGCCGACTGAAACGCCGACACCCGCACATGAAGAGGTTTACTTTATAACACCGCCTTCGCTCAGCGGAAAGACGTTCAGCGCGGAAATAGCCAATACGTCCGGCAAGGATGCATGGTTTATCGCGGCGGCTTACAAAAACGGCGCGATGATCGACTTTAAGATAGTACCCGTATCTGACGGAACAGCTCCCGTCACCGCGGACTTTAACGCGGATTACACAGCGGACAGCGCGGTGGATGTGCGCTTCTTCCTGTGGGATGCGGAAACGCTTAAGCCGTACGCGGAGCCTGTTTCGGGAAAATAAAACCGCAGCAAACGGCGCCCCTCATTTGCGAGGGGCGCCCTATTTTTTGATTTGACGTTTTAAATCATTTGCATAGTGTAAAATAATAATTGGCAAAAAATAAGGGAAGTGGCAAAAAGCACTTCCCAAATCGTACAAAACCTGATATTATGTTAGTTGCCAAAAAAACAGAAAGTCAGGTGATGTACTATGGTTAATATTTTACACGAAAAAGAGATAAATTTCAAGAGTTTAGAAAGAAATATATTTAAATACGGGTGCGAAGTTGCCTGTGAGTTATTAAAAGAAATGCTTCAGGAGATAGACCGATGGCTGATGAAAACGAGGGACAAATCAGTTTTGAGGCATAAAGGACACAGGAAAACATGTATCAAAACTTTGATGGGTGAGGTTGAATATTCCAGAGCTGTATACGAGGTTATGGATGGCAGTACAGAGAGAAAGTTTGTGTATCTTCTCGATGAATATATGGGGTTTGACTGTGTTGGTTTTGTATCATCAAATCTTGCTGAGAAGATAGCGGATAACATTTGCGAGTGTTCTTATGCACAGACGGCAAAGAACATAAGTAATTTAACCGGACAAAGCATTAGTCGCCAAGGGGTATGGGATGTGGTGCAAAAGCTTGGACAAAAGATTGAAGAACAGGAAAACAAATATATCGAATTGAATAAGGATGTTAATTTCCACGGAGAGCGAGAAACAAAGGTGTTGTTTGAAGAAGCAGACGGGGTTATCGTTAGAAAGCAGAGACGGTGCAAAGGGAAAGGTAGAAACTTTGAAATTAAGCTTGCCCTTTTCCACGAAGGATGGAAGCAGACAGGTGAAAACCGCTTTGAACTTGCCGAAAAGAATGTTGTTTGCGGAATAGAAAGCAGCAAAGAATTTGCCATGCGTAAGGCAGCAATGATTGCAAAAATTTACAATACCGATGAAATTGAAATGAGGATATTTAATTCAGACGGCGGAACGTGGATAAGGACACTGTACGAAAAAGGTGACAGTGTATATCATCAGCTTGATCCGTTTCATGTGAATAAAACCATCAAGGGATTTGGACTTGGCAAAGAGTTTGAAAGTAATGTATTTCATTACCTTAAATCCGCACAAATTGACGAAGCGCTAAATTATGTAGAAGCTGTCATGAACAGTGTTGAAGAAGTCAAAGAGACAGAAAAGATATCCGAATTATATAGTTATCTTTCCAACAACAAAGAAAGCCTTATACCATATCAAAACAGAGGAATTGAACTGCCGGAGCTTAAAGAGGGACTTGTATACAGAGGTATGGGAAATGCGGAACATAATGTATATTTAACGGTTGCGAAAAGGATGAAACACCGCAGTGCCGCGTGGAGCGAGGAAGGTAGTCTCAATCTTTGTAAGATAATTTGTCTGAAAGTAGGGCATAAGCTATCAGAAACACTTGAAGGAATATCAAGTATAGTTTTGCCGGATAACTTTAAGGAAAGGATTACAGATGTTTTAAGCGCCGGGAGAGCGCCTAAAAAGATTGGTAAGGGATATTTGGGAAAAACTTGTACAATCCCCTATACAAACGCACCGATGACAGATTCAAGAAGGAGTCTTATGAGTTGGCTTAAGGGTACGGAAACGATAAGTTTTTAATCTATCAGGGATAGATTTTAATTGGCATACAAATTTTCAAAAAAATTGCAACCAACATAATTTCATACACGAAAAAAACTTGCCAACTTTTACTTGACACTAACAATCATTTGTGGTATTATTTATAAAAAACATTAAGGAGAGACCATATGGAAATAATAAAATGCACCGGAGAGCATTTGGACGCGGCGGCTGAATTTTACGATATGGTGACTGCGTACCTTGCGGAACATATAAACTATCCTAAATGGACGCCCGGCGAGTATCCGGGCAGGGAGAGCGCATCCGATGCGATCAAGGGCGGTTATCTTCACGCCTGCATCGAGGACGGGAAAATGATAGGCGCCTTTGTTATATGTGAGGACCCTCAGGGTGATTATTCACGCGGAAACTGGAGTCGCAGCCTTGATCCGAGCGAGGTCTTGACCGTTCACGCCCTCGCGACAGACCCGAAAATCTATCACAAGGGCATCGGCAGGGCAATGGTTCGCGAATGTATAAAAATCGCTGTGGACTCAGGGAAGAAAGCCCTGCGTCTTGACGTTGTCCCGACAAACACTCCGGCTATAAAGCTGTACGAGAGCATGGGGTTTACCCATGCAGGAACAATGGACCTAAAGCGCGGAATTCCCGAAATTCCGGAATTTTGCTTGTATGAGCTGAACGTTGACGGGTTTGAAGGCTTCAGACCGATGCGCAGAGCGAAGCAGCAGCTTTCAAAAGAGGAATGTGAGGAAATTTTAAGCCGCGGTACATCCGGCGTGCTTGCGCTGCTCGGCGATAACGACTATCCCTACGCGGTCCCGATGAGCTACGCCGCCAAGGACGACAAAATATTTTTTCACTGCGCGAAGGTCGGTCATAAAATCGACGCTGTAAAGCGGCACGCCAAGGCATCGTTTTGCATTATAGACAGAGACGAAGTCGTGCCGGAAAAATACACCACGATGTACAAAAGCGTGATCGCATTCGGCACGGTCCGCGTTCTTGAGGACGGCGAGCTTCACGGCGCTGCGGAGCTGCTTGCGAAAAAATATTATCCGGATGATGCCGCCGAGCACCGCGAGGCGGAAATAGATAAGGACCGAGCCAAGCTTTGTATGTTTGAGCTTAAAATTAGCCACCTGACCGGCAAACAGGGTATTGAGTTTATCATAAGGCGCGCCAAAACGACTAAGTAAGGGCGCGCCGCAGGTTCTCAATATCCTCCGCGCTCACGCCCGCATAACCCGCCACCAGCGTGTTTGACGGCGTCTGCACGGGCGTGAAAAAGTAGTCGTCCAATCTATACAGTTTAATGCCGCTTTCCGCGGCTTTTTTTATTATCATATCCGCGGCGGGAGATTTAAGCATAATATGCACGCCGGCGCGTTCACCGCTTATTTCGAGCGGGTATTTTGTGCTCTTAAGCACCGCAATCAGCAGATCGCGCCGTTTCCGGTATATGTTCTTGACCCGGTTCAGGTGGCGGGACAGGTAATTTTCGGCAATAAAGCGCGAAAGCGTCCTCTGCTCAAACCGCGGGACTGTCGAGGCGTACATCGAAAAGCGTTCCTCGAACCGTTTAAGCAGTTTTTCGGGAAGCACCATATAAGCAATTCTGATAGACGGCGCAAGCACTCTTGAAAATGTGTTCAGGTATATGACTTTGTCGCTGCCGCTTATGCCCTGGACCGCGGTCATGGGACGTTTTGTATAATTGAACTCGCCGCTTATGTCATCCTCGATAATATATCGCTCCGGTTTTTCGTCAGCCCAGCGCAGCAGCTCCGCACGGCGGTCGATTGGCATAACAATTCCGGTCGGGAACTGGTGCGAGGGCGTTATGTACGCTATGTCCGCGCCGCTTTTTTCTAATTCACTTACCGACATTCCTTTTTTGTCAAGCGGGACATAGCTCACCTTGCGGCGTCCGTTCCTTAAAATCAGGTCGATCTTCTCATAGCCCGGATCTTCGATGGCGAAGCTGCAGTTTTTTCCCAGCAGCTCGCAAATCAGAGTGAGCAAAAACTCGATCCCGGCGCCGACAATCACCCGAACCGGTGAACAGTTTACTCCGCGAAACTCGCGAAGGTATTTGGCGATGCCGCGCCTGAGTTCAATATCGCCTTTAAACCTGCCGGCGTTTAGAAGTTCGGGGCTGCCGTACATGACTTCCTTTGAAAGCTTTATCCACGTTGCGTAAGGAAACGATCCTACATCCACGGCGGCGGTCCTGAAGTCTGATTTGAACTGCGGCTCCGCGGAATTCTGTTCGGCTTCCTCGTCATAGTTCGGCGCATCGTCCGTATGCGGCGGCGCGCCGATATGCCGCACATAAAATCCGCTTCGCGGGACCGCCTCAAGATACCCTTCCTGAACCAGTATTTCATACGCTGTCTCTACCGTGTTTGCGCTTATACCCAAGTGAGACGCAAGCGATTTTTTTGACGGCATTCTTTCGTTTTCCTCAAGCTTATTCTGCCGTATCTCCTCGGCTATGTGTTCGTATAATTGCTTATACAGAGGCGTTTTGCCGCCCGATTTTAGTTCAATCGTAAAACTGTACACAGATCTGACCCCGTTAAATATTTGTATTTTGGCACTTTTAATAGTGTCAATTCGTGCTATAATTATACACATACCAAATCTTGTTGTCAAGATATAACTAAATCAGGATGACGGGGCTTTACCCCTTATTGAAACGGAGGTCAATTATGAATAATGAAAGATTTGAACTTAACAAAAATTTGGCGCAGATGCTGAAGGGCGGCGTGATCATGGACGTGACGACTCCGGAGCAGGCGAAGATAGCCGAGAGCGCAGGCGCGTGCGCTGTTATGGCGCTGGAGCGTATTCCCGCGGATATCAGAGCCGCCGGCGGAGTTTCGCGCATGAGCGACCCGAAGATGATCAAGGGTATTCAAAACGCGGTGTCTATACCGGTGATGGCAAAGTGCAGAATAGGTCACTTTGCGGAGGCGAGGATCCTGGAAGCGATAGAGATAGACTATATAGACGAGAGTGAGGTGCTCTCACCGGCTGACGATAAGTATCATATTGACAAAACAGCTTTTAAAGTGCCGTTTGTCTGCGGCGCGAAGGACCTTGGCGAGGCGCTGCGCAGGATCAACGAGGGCGCGGCGATGATCAGGACCAAGGGCGAGCCGGGAACCGGCGACGTTGTGCAGGCGGTGCGCCATATGCGTATGATGCAGTCGGAGATACGCCGCTTGGGTTCCCTCAGCCCCGACGAATTGTTCGATGCAGCAAAAGAACTCGGCGTGCCGTACGATCTGGCGCTTTATGTGCATGACAACAAGAGGCTGCCGGTAGTAAACTTTGCGGCGGGCGGCGTTGCCACACCCGCTGACGCGGCTCTGATGATGTCGCTGGGAGCCGAGGGAGTATTCGTCGGCTCAGGCATATTCAAGTCCGGCAATCCCGAAAAGCGTGCCGCGGCGATAGTCA
This sequence comes from uncultured Monoglobus sp., assembly GCA_947624495.1. Lineage (GTDB taxonomy): Bacteria > Bacillota > Clostridia > Monoglobales > Monoglobaceae > Monoglobus. The sequence continues at coordinate 17,600 of CANQKP010000023.1, forward strand.
AGGCGGTCACAAATTATGAGGACGCCGAGATGCTGGCGGAGCTGTCGGAAGACCTGGGCGAGGCTATGGTCGGCATAAACGAGCAGGAGATCGAGCTGCTTATGGCGGAAAGAGGAAAATAGGCATGAAAATCGGAATTTTGGCGCTTCAGGGCGCTTTTGCCGAACACGAAAAAATGCTTGACGCATTGGGCGCGGAAGTGTTCCAAATCAGGCAGCGAAGCGACCTTGACCGCGGGTTTGACGGTTTTGTCATACCGGGCGGTGAAAGCACCGTTCAGGGCAAGCTGCTGCGGGAACTCGGAATGTTTGATGATTTAAAGGACGTGATCAGGAACGGACTGCCGGTGTTTGGGACCTGTGCGGGACTGCTGCTTCTGGCTAAAAATATTGAGAACGACGACCGCGAGCATCTCGGTCTTATGAATATAACCGCAGTGCGCAACGCCTACGGACGGCAGCTTGGCAGTTTTGCAGTTGCGGCGGAATTTGCGGATATAGGCGAGATCCCGATGACATTCATCAGGGCGCCGTATATAAAAAAAGCGGGCAGGGACGTCAGGATCCTTGCCCGTGTCGGCGGACGCATTGTCGCCGCCCGACAGGATAATATGCTGGTCACGGCGTTTCATCCGGAGCTGACGCAAAGCACCGCCGTTCACGAATATTTTTTGAATATGGTAAGATCGGTTCAGTCAAAAGCGCTGCGGGACGTGTGACAGGTGAAGTAAAAAATCTGTTTCTCCGCGCTTATCTTTTTCAGAAACGCGAGCGCCCGTTCAAGTTTTTTATCATCCAGGTTCACAAACGGGTCGTCGAGAATAAGAAACGGCTTTTCGTTTTTGTACATAACGTCCGCCAGCGCAAGGCGCGTGCATATGTTTACCATATCCGAGTAGCCGCGGCTGTGATAACCGCTGTCCCACTGCTGACCGCCGCTGAGGATCTTTGTGTCAAGATCAGCGGTAAGTATTATTCCGTCATTTTCAGGGTCAAGCATACGCGTGTACTTATCAAACGCCTCGGTCATGTCGCGCATATATTTTGCCGTCATGTTGTTTTTGGCAGTTCCGAGAAACGAGATAGTGTCACGCAGTATGCCGTGCTTATCGGAAAGCTCGGACTTCTTTTCGCCAAGGCTGATGAGACGGCTTTCCAAATCCTGCCTGTTGTCAGCGGTTTCGCGCAGGCGCGAAACTTCCTGCTCAAGCTTTGCAAGTCCGCCGGTGTGGGCGCTTATGCCTTCGCGGCATATTTGCCGTTCGCGGCTTAACGCTTCTTCGGACATTTCCGGCTTTTTTGCATATTTTAAGGCTTCAACATCGTTTTTGCTTTCAAATTCTAAAAGCTCACCCTCGGCGGTTTTTAAATCGTTTTCTGCTTCACGCAGGCAGCGCAGTTTATCGCGTATCTCCATAAGACGCGCGGAGTATTCGCCGTCAGCGGGGTATTTGTTCAGAAACGGCGCAAGCCGCCGCTCTGTTTCCGCTTCGGCTGCCGCCGCCTTATCGTAGTCCGAGGTCTCGCGTTTAAGGTCCTCGTATTTTTCCAGGTCCCGCGTGATATACGAAAGCTTTTTGCCGTAGTCGGCAGCCTCGTCCGCAAAGCTGTATTTTTTGAAAAATTCATCCAGTATATTCCGATATTTCTGCGCCTTGCCTTCGGATCTTTCAGCCTCGTAACGGCTTATCCTGTATTCTATGTCGTCAAAATCCTTTATGTCTGCCCTGAGTTCGGCTAAAACCGCGGCTAAGTTTGAGGCGCCGCCCTCAAAGCCCATGCCGTCAAGCTCTGCCGCGCACCGGCTTTGAAGCACGCCGCGCTTTTTTATCAGTTCCTCTTTTTCGTGCTCGGTTCCTGATATTTCGGATAAGTCGTCGGCTCCGCTTTTTGATTTGTTTATAATAAACATCGCGCAAATTCCGATTATTGCGGCAGCTGCCGCCGCCGCGCCCGAAACTATGTAAATGATGTCGTTTAAAGCGATTGCCGCGCCTATCCCGATGACCGCAACAGCTGCAAGGATTACGGTGAGCCATATGTTGGGCTTTGCGTTTTCGGTTTTGCGCTTTGCCGCGTACAGCTCGTTTAACCGCGCGCTCTTTTCCTCTATCTCGGAATTTATGCTTGCGATACTGTCGCTGAGCGCCGCGAGCGAGTCAGCCTGCTCTGCGGTCGGAGGACTGCCGCCGTATTTTTCCGTTATCCCGCGCCGTCTTGCCATATCGCGGTCAGACGGCTTTTCGGCTGCAAGTCTCTCTTCGGCTTTGTTGTATTCGATTATATCGTTTTGAAGTCCGTCAAGCTCATCACGTGTGGGAACGCCCGCGGCGAAAAATTTCTCCGTTTTGGCAAGCTCGGCTTTCTTTTCCTCGATCTGTCCCGCTCTTTCCTTCTCGGCGCGAAAGACCGCAAGGCTTTCGAGTTCCTTAGTATGTGCGTCAAGCTCGCTGTCGTCCGGAGTTCCGTTTTTGAAAAATTCCTTAAGCTCCGCCTGCCTTGAGCGCAGAGCCGCCGCTTTTGCGGCAAGCTTTTCGTGGGTCTCTTTTTTCTCAAAAAGCGCCGAGTTCTCGGCGGCGAGATTTAGCTTGTTTTCCCTGTCGGTCAGCGACGCAAGCGTCCGCTTTTCCTTGTCGATTTCAGAGTTTAAAGCGTTGATCCGCCGCTCGGCATTTGAGCATTTTTCCAATTCGTAAGTAACGTCTCGGATGGCATCATCCGTTTTGCCTATTAAACCTCCGGTGCCCCGCTTGGGTATGATCGACGACGCCAGCTTATCAAGGTAGTTTACCGCGGTCTCGTAGTTATTAATATCGTCTGTGTTGTCCGCAAGGTTGCCGAGCTTTGCCGAAATGCTGTCACTCAGCGAAGGAGCCTTCCGTTCGCTGTCAAGCTTTATAAATATGCTGCGCTCAAAAGAGTCGCGGTCGATGCCGAACAGTTCCTCGCCCAGGTTTGCACTGTAATCATCGCACAGCCTGTTGGTGGCAAGGTCGTAAAGCTCGAACACGCGGTCCGACGCTTTCCTGCCAAAATATCTGATTGCCTTATAATATTTTCCGCCCGCTGAAAATACTATAAAACCGCCGTATTTGCCGCCGTTCCACGGCTCATACTTTTTGTTTTCGGGGATGACCTTCTTTTTGTTTGAGTATTCCATGTCGTAAAACATACACTTTATGAACACCGCAAGCGTGGATTTCCCCCAACCGTTCTCTTCCATAATAACGTTTATGCCGTCTTTAAAGTCAAATGCCCGGTCGTGCAGCGTTCCGAAGTTTTCAATATAACATTGTTTTAACGTCATATGTCGATCTCCCTTCCGCTTAAAGCTCTGAGTCCCGCCGTTATTATCGCGTTTTTCCTGCTTTCGTCAATATCCGAAGCGCTTACCGTTCGTATAAATTCCCCTTTAAGCGAAATGTCGTTTTTATAGCTTTCGCGGTCGATCAGCAGCGAGGTGCGGTCGTAGACTTTGACGAAGTAGAACATATTTTCAAGGCGGCGTGTCAGATAAACCGTGTCAATGTCGGTCTGCTCGCCGATCTCTCCCTCAAGGATGATTTTTACCATGTCGCCGGACGGAATATCCTGCGTCGCTTCGTTTATAATATCCGTAATCTCATTGTTTGCGGCGCTTTCGCCAAGCGTGACCTTCACGGTATGCAGGGTACGCTTCGCAAACGGAACGAACTCGTGGCTGACGCCGTTTTCGTCAGCGTCCAGCAGGACGAAGCCTTTTTCGCCGCACTCGTCAAACCCTCTGCCTTCCAAGCAGCCGCTGTAGCAATATATTCCGCGTTCGTCCAGCGCGGCGCATTTGTATGAGTGTATGTGTCCGAGGGCGAGATAGTCAATGTTCCGGTTCCTGAACGACGGAATGTTGATCAGGTTTGAGCCGAAGACGCTGCCCGATACTTCCTGACCGTGCATGACCGCGATGTTTGTTTTGTCTTTTTCAAGCTCAAGAGTGCGGTGCGCATCCTCTGTGTTTTCGCAGCCCGTGATCACAACGCTGCCGTATGTGTAGCGCGTCCAGCCGCTGCCGAAAAACTTCAGGTTTACGGGCGCGTCGCTGCCGCTTAAAAAGTCGGAACCGTCATGATTGCCTTTAAGGTACAGAAAGTCTATGCCGTCAGCCGCCTCAATAATGCTCCGTACCCGCTCTTTTATTCTCAGGTGGCTGTTATTGGTGTCAAAAATATCTCCTGCCAAAATAATGACCCGAACACCGTTTTGCTTAGCGTATTCGACCATAGCTTCAAAAGTCTCGCACAGCTCCATGCGGCGTTCTTTTGACTTCTTAAGCGGCAGATTGCTCTCCATTTTCGAGTCCAGATGAAGATCCGCGCAGTGGATTATTTTCACGATAACGCCTCCTTAAGTTTGTTCTTAAGAATATATTAACACAAACGCCTCCCCAAATCAAGCGTAAAACGATAGTGCGGGAAACATTATCGGCGGCAAAGGCAGCAGGAAAAATTGATAACGGCAATTAGGATTTGTAAAACAGCATATGCAGATGCAATGTAGGCAGCATCCAAAAGAGAGATTGATAAACTGACTAAGAGAAACAAAAAACTGAAAATTTTTTATTATAAATAGGTTTTATTTGGCATACAAAAACAAATAAAAACTTGTCAACTTTTACTTTACAATAACCCGTAAAATTATTAATTGACAAAAACGGATAGTAGTGTTAAATATTTTTAAAGCGCAGAATTTATTAGCGGTGCAGCAGCATACGGGTAGGTTTGCTACACCTTTGGGCGGAACGAATTAGGCGGCTTTGTCCCCCAATACCCCTGAAAATACGCAGTTGGTGCGGGCTAAAAATAGCATCTTTGCCGTCCGGGCGTGGCATGACGGAACCGGGTCCGGCGATTATTTCAGAGCTATTTTTAGCCCGCAGCTTTATTATAGCTATATTAAAACATTCTTGTATAATATATTTTCAAAAAATTATTTATGCAAGTTTGACTGATAGAAGTTAAATATTTTATCTGCGAGTTTTTTGTTTGAAGCAATCTTAAATATTCCGACATTTGAATGTATATGTATTACCGTTCCGCTTACGGTAATATTGTTTATGTCGCTGTTTTTAAGAGAAAAGTTTTTAATTTCAAGTCCTTGCATTCCTTTGCCTTCCATATGATCA
>CANQKP010000024.1 GCA_947624495.1 uncultured Monoglobus sp.
CTGGACACGAGTCTGTGCTGCTGATCCTCTACCGAGCGCGCGCCGATTGCAACATAGCCCAAAATATCGTCAAGATACGGATGATTGCCGGGATACAGCATTTCGTCCGCCGCGACCATACCGGATTCGCTCATGGCGCGGATATGCATATGCCGTATAGCCTTGATCCCCTGAAAAGCGTCGGGTGCCTCGCTGGGGTCCGGCTGGTGCATCATTCCCTTGTATCCCTCGCCTGTGGTGCGGGGTTTGTTTGTATATATCCTCGGAACAAACAGAATTTTGTCCTCCACCTTTGGCTGAAGCGCCGCCAGCTTTGAAATGTACTCGCATACAGCGTCCTCATTGTCCGCGGAGCAGGGTCCGATAATAAGCAGCAGCCTGTCATCCTTCCCTGACAGCACCGCTTCGATTTCCTTGAGCTTCTTTTCCCTCATCCTGACGCAGCTTTCGGGGACGGGAAGGATCTCCTTAAGATGCTCCGCCGAGGGTATTTCCTTCTTAACTATAAATGCCATAAGTATTTTCTCCTAATTAAACGGTGTGAGCTTTGACGATATCCGCGGATTGTACGAGTGGGCATGGCACACGGCGATTGCCAAAGCGTCGGCAGTATCGTCGGGCTTTGGCACACTTTCGAGGTTCAGCAGAGTTTTGGTGAGCTGCTGGACCTGGTTTTTGTCCGCTCTGCCGTATCCGGCAATAGCCTGTTTTACCTGAAGCGGGGTATATTCAAAAATTCTCACTCCGTGATTAAGCGCCGACAGCAGAAGCACGCCCCTCGCCTGAGCAACATTAATGGCGGTCTTTTGGTTGCTGTTAAAAAACAACTCCTCGATTGCCATAAACTCAGGCTCGGTGCGTTCGATGATAGTGTTAAGGTCGTCATGTATCGTCTTGAAGCGGGAGTTGATATCCTCTCCCGCTTCGGTGGTTATAGCGCCGTATTCGACTATCTTAAATCGGCTGCCGACGTAGTCTATTACCCCGTATCCCACTATGGCGTATCCGGGGTCTATTCCAAGTATCCTCAATTTTACCGCTTAATAATTCTCAGCCTTGATTTTAAAGTAGCTTTGAGGATGTGCGCAAACCGGACATACGGCGGGGGCTTTTTTGCCGACAACGATATGACCGCAGTTGATGCACTGCCAGATAACGTCTCCGTCCTTTGAGAACACGCACTCGCCCTCAACGTTTGCGAGCAGTTTCCTGAAGCGTTCCTCATGCTCCTTCTCGATTTTCGCAACGCCCTCAAACAGAGCCGCTATCTGGTCAAACCCCTCTTCTTTAGCGACTTTTGCGAAGCCCGCGTACATATCGGTCCACTCGTAGTTCTCGCCCTCGGCGGCGTCCAGAAGGTTTGTTTTTGTGTCCGGTACCGCACCGTCGTGCAAGAGCTTGAACCAGATTTTTGCGTGTTCTTTCTCGTTGTTGGCTGTCTCCTCGAAAAGCTCGGCTATCTGAACATAACCGTCCTTCTTGGCTTTGCTGGCATAGTATGTGTATTTGTTCCTCGCCTGGGACTCTCCCGCGAAAGCCGCGAGCAGATTAGCCTCTGTTTTTGTGCCTTTTAATTCTTTCATGATAATTACTCCTTTCTGATATACGTATGTATATTATTTCCATTTTAATTTATTTTATCACAGATCCGCTCATAAATCAAGTGCGGCTTGCATACAATTTATCAAATGATAAAGGAATTAAAAGGAAAGGTGATAAAAATGTCTGAGGTTAAGTTAAAGAGCGAAAAGTATGATATAAGCCGCACTGTTGCCATGAAATTCGGCAGGACAGTAATAGATGAGTCGCTGATCGTTCCCGATGTCAAGCCGGATATAAAAAAGATACTGGACGTATCCGCCAGAACATACGTTACCGATGTGACTCCGGGGCAGGACAAGGTGGTCGTTGAGGGTATGGTCAAAGCCGCGGTGCTTTATCTGCCGGACGGTGATGTTATAGGCAAGGTAAAGTCGCTCGATATGAGCCGCGAGTTCAGCGCCGCTATTGACGCGAAAAACGCCGCAGCCGATAACCAGGTCACAGCCGAGGCGGAAATCGATTCGCTTGACAGTGCTCTGATCAATTCAAGAAAAGTAAACATCCGTGTGGGGATCAATGTTGGGGTAAAGATATGCAAAAGCGAGACGGTGGAATTTCCCGTGGGTATCGACTGCGGCGGTGAGGAGCTTCCGGCTCAGGCGCCGCCATTTGCCGACCTGCTGCCGTTTAAGTCAAGACAAACCGAGGAGAAAACCGCAAACGAGGCTCAGAATAATATTCAGCTTAAAAAGACGCCGCTCAGACTCGCCGACAAACAGTTCAGTTCCGACGGCAGCATAATCGTCAGAGGACAGCATGAAATTTCCTCAAAGCTTCCTCGTATAGGCGAAGTTCTCTGCGCCACGGCGTCGGTGGAGCCGGATGACGCTTCAATGGAGGACGGCAGCGTCAAACTAAGCGGAAATGTCAAGGTCAGCGTGCTGTATGAGGAGGAGTCCGAGGACGGCAGGGAAGGCGGAATGCGCAGCGCGGAGTTCAGTCTGCCGTACAGCGAGCAGTTCGAGGCGCCAAAAGCTGTCGAGGACATGGAATGTGACGTTGAGTACAATGTGCGTGAAATATATACCGAGGTAATGGACAACATGGACGGAGAGCCGAGGATCATCGGAATAGAGACGGTTATCGGAGTGAATGTGTGCGGATATCTGATCTCAGAGCCGGGAGTTGTGTGCGACGGCTATTGTACCGACGGCAGCACCCTGACTCCGGAATTTGCCGAAACTTCACCGGAGCAGCTTGTTGACTTCATGAGCGCGCAGATAAGCCAAAAGTGTTCGGTAAAGCGCAAGCCCACAGATGCACCTATCAGCGGGGTGTGTGCCATAAATGTGCTTAAGACCTCGGTTGATGATATTGACATAAAGGACGGAACGGTGTTTATCAAGGGAACCGTGACTATAAAAGTGCTGTGCGCCTCGTCCGACGAGAACCAGCCGCTCTATCCGATAGAGACCACAACACCGTTTGAGCACAGCTTTGATATAAGCGGTCCGCTCGGAAGCAAAGCGGCGTGCGACGCAAAAATATTTGTAAACCATATAGGCTATAATATTTCGGGGTCTGACACCGTTGACATAAGAATGCTTATCGGGATTTCGGTAAAGCTTATCAAAAATGACAGAGTAAAAACGGTCACTTCGTTTGATATTATCGAGTCTGAAGAGACCTCGGACAACGGAATGCAGTCCTACATAATTTATTTCGTGCAGCCGGGCGACACCCTCTGGAATATTGCCAAACGGTACAAGACCACGGTTGACGATATTGTTGCAGGGAACGGAATAACAAATCCCGATAAGCTCAGCATAGGTCAGAAGATAAGGTTAAAGGCTTAAAAAACGGCGGTACCCGATGGGTGCCGCCGTTTAAAATAACTTTTTTATCTCTCTTTCCTGCGCAGGAACACCGGAACGTCAATACCGTCATCCTCGCCAACCTTGCTGAACAGGTTGGAGGACGGAGCAGAGTTGAAGGTCGGCGGCTGCGGAGCTGAAGAAGTGTAGCTCTGCTGAGCGGAAGGCTGCTGTGAAGGAGCAGCCTGCTGTGATGCTGCCGCACCAAAACCGCCAAAGCCGTTTAAGAAGCTGCTGAAGGGATTGGCGTCCTCCTGCTTCTCCTTCTGACCGGGAACATTGCCCTTAAAACCGGTGGCAATAACGGTGATAGATATCTCGTCGCCCATATTTTCGTCAATAATAGCTCCGATAATGATGTTAGCGTCGGCGTCAGCGGCTTCCTGAACCAGCTCTGCCGCTGTCTTAACTTCAAGAATACCAAGGTCGGGACCGCCGGTGACATTAAGAATAACGCCCTTCGCACCTTCAATCGTTGTCTCAAGCAGAGGACTATGTATAGCTTTCTTGGCGGCTTCCTCGGCTCTGTTTTCGCCGGTTGCGCTGCCTATACCCATGTGGGCGAAGCCGGTGTCTTTCATAATTGTTTTAATATCAGCAAAGTCCAGACTGATAAGACCGGGTCTTGAGATCAGGTCGGAAATACCCTGAACGCCCTGTCTTAAAATATCGTCAGCCATTCTGAAGGACTCGGTAAGAGGAGTTCTGTTTTCAGCAACCTCAAGAAGCTTGTCATTGGGGATAACGACCAAAGTGTCAACCGACGACATAAGGTTCGTGATACCGATATCGCTGTTCTTCTGGCGGGTCTTGCCCTCAAACCAGAACGGCTTTGTAACAATACCCACGGTGAGTATGCCCTCGTCCTTGGCGATCTTTGCCACTATAGGAGCCGCGCCCGTGCCGGTTCCGCCGCCCATGCCGGCGGTAACGAACACCATGTCCGCGCCCTGGACCGCTTTCTTTATATCCTCCACGCTCTCCTCGGCAGCCTTCTGACCGATTTCGGGAACAGCGCCGGCTCCGAGACCCTTTGTGACCTTTTCGCCGATCTGGATCTTCTGTGACGCGTGTGAAAGCGTGAGATCCTGCTTGTCCGTATTAATTGCAACAAACTCAACGCACTTAACGTCAGCCTCGATCATTCTGTTCACGGCATTATTACCGCCGCCTCCGACGCCGATTACTTTAATTTTCGCGGGATTTGTGGATTCTGTATCAAACTGAAACACTTTATTTCCTCCTCTGCTTATTCGAACTATTATCTATTGACGTGTTTATATAATAATCTATCCTCTATTATACCACGAAAATAAAATTTGTAAATAGAAAATCTAAAACTTTCTAAAAAAATATTACACAGTTGTAACAAAAGCAATAAAAAACGCAAAAATCCTTTAAAGCCCTTGTAAAATTTGTCTATGGGTACTACGTTCTGTATTTAATAATTGATTTTATTATATCAGCGACCAAAATTATTTCATTTTCATTGCAGGATTTAAGCAGGACCAAAGCATGATTAAACTCGTCATTTTCGTTTTTAAATACAATATTGTCGATCGACATATGAAGAATTTTTGCTATTCTGAATAAAACTTCGATAGAAGGCTTGCGATGTTCGCTCTCCAGATGCTTAAGGTGCGTGGGCGTTATGCCCACAAGCTCAGCTAAATCCTCCTGCGATAAATTATTGTAAAGCCGCGCTTCTCTTATCGCATTTCCCAACACTTTTTCTCTGTTTTCCATCTCTTTTAGCTCCTTTTTTTATAGCTTACCGTTTAAAATCAGTGTTGACAATTAGCTTAAAGATAATTATAATGGAGCTATAAGAGAAAAAACCGCACATTTTAGGCGGCTCTTTCCCGGTGTTCCGGCGCAGGAAGTCACCGCAGTGACGTGGATGAGACACGAAAACTTATACCTGCGCCGGAGCTTTTGATTTTTATTTTGCAAAAAATTTCCTAAGGTTCTTTTCAAACATTTGAACAAAGCTTATCTTCGGTATATCGCACATGGCGACGATCTTGTTTTCGCCTATTTTTTGACCGTCGGTTTTAAAGACAACGCTTCCAACGACGTCTCCTGCCTTAACCGGCGCTACGCAGATCGAGTTTAAGTTTATCTCTGTTTCGATTTTATCCAGGTTTCCCTTTTTTACAATATAGTTCGGGTTGCCGTCAAGCTGCACCGGCAGACTGTCCGCGGTTCCGCTCTGGACCGCAATATTCGGTATTGCGCCCACGATCTCGTCTCCCTTTGCCACCGAATAGTTGGCAAATCCGTAATCCAGCAGCTTTGCCGCGCTCGCGAAACGCTCCGCAGTGCTTGGCGCGCCAAGCACGACCGCGATAAGATTCATGCCGTCTCTTTCAGCGGAGGCGGAAAGGCAGTACTTTGCTTTTCCTGTAGAGCCTGTCTTAAGTCCTGTGGCGCCGTTATAGGACTTAAGCAGCTTGTTGGTATTTGAAAGACCGAAGGCTCCGTTCCTGAGCGTGTCCATCCATGTGGTGGTGTATTTGAAAACGTCCCGGTGCTTTGCAAGCTCGCAGGATATTGTCGCCACGTCTCTGGCAGAGCTGTAATGATCGTCCGGCTCGTCAAGACCGTTGCAGTTGCAGAAGTGGGTGTTCTCGCAGCCGAGCGCTTCCGCCTTTTTGTTCATCATCTCAACAAAGGCTTCCTCGCTGCCTCCCACAAATTCCGCCATAGCTACAGCCGCGTCATTGCCTGAGGCTATCGCTATCGCTTTCAGCATATCGTCAACGCTCATCTGTTCTCCGGCTTCCAGAAACACCTGCGAGCCGCCCATTGACGCGGCGTGTTCGCTGACGCTGACCATATCGTCATAATGTATCTTTCCGCTGTCCAGCGCTTCGAAAATAAGCAGCATAGTCATGACCTTGGTTACGCTGGCGATCTGCGTCCGCTCGTCGGGGTTAAACTCATACAGCACGTTTCCTGACTCAGGCTCCATAAGTATTCCCGATTTTCCCGAAACCAAAGACGCCGATACGTCGGTATCGACCTGGCTCGCAATATCAAGATTTTCGGCGTATGCCGAAAAGCCCGTAAGTGTAAATATGACCGCCGCGCAGACCGCCAAGGCGGTTGTTTTATATCTTGTTTTCATAGTTATCTCTCCTTAGTATTATAAATTTTTTCTCATATGATTTAGCGCGTTCTTTTCAAGCCGCGATACCTGGGCCTGCGAAATTCCGATTTCCGAAGCGACCTCCATTTGGGTCTTTCCCTGAAAAAATCGGAGATTTATAATATGCTGCTCCCGCTTGCCCAGCCTGCTTATCGCTTCCCTGAGCGAAATGCTCTCAAGCCACGACTCGTCAATGTTTTTCTCATCCTTGATCTGGTCCATAATAAACACCGCGTCGGTGCCGTCGTGATACAAAGGTTCCTGCATCGAGACCGGGTCCACGATCGCGTCAAGCGCGACAGAGACCTCCTCGGCGGTCAGGTCCATAGCCTTTGCGATCTCGGCAATGCCCGGCTCCTTGCCGTTTTCCGCTGTAAGCTTTTCTTTTACCGAAAGAGCTTTGTATGCCGTGTCGCGGATTGACCGGCTTACGCGGATACTGTTGTTATCACGAAGGTACCGCCGTATCTCTCCGATTATCATCGGCACCGCGTAGGTGCTGAACTGTACGTTATGACTCGTGTCAAAGTTTTCCACCGCTTTTATCAGCCCGATGCACCCGATTTGAAACAGATCGTCAATATTTTCGTTTCTGTTGCTGAACCGTTTCAGAATACTGAGTACCAACCTGAGATTTCCGTATATAAAACGCTGCCGCGCCTCCATATCACCCTGCTTGATTTTTTCAAAGAGTTCCTGCTTCTCCTTGGCGGACAGCACCGGAAGCTTTGAGGTATTAACTCCGCAGATCTCCACTTTGTTGTTTCCCATATGACTGCCTCCTGTATGTCTTTGACTTGGGTTAACTAAATACAGTATTTGCAGCCTTGGGAATAATATTCAAATAATATTTGCAACAAAACGCCGTTTGTGGTATGATATTATTGTTGAAATTTTTAAAAATTTTTTATGTATAAAACGCATTGTGCCCGCGTGTGAATATTACCTGAGCCGAAGGGAATAATACCAAAAAATAATAAGAAAGGAAAAGGGCTATGAAATCTTATATCGGAATTGAGGATATCAGAGCAAGAGAGATCCTGGACTCAAGAGGAAATCCTACCATCGAGACCGAGGTTTTCACCGACGACGGCAGCGTCGGCAGGGCGGCGGTCCCTTCGGGTGCGTCCACCGGAAAATACGAGGCGCACGAGCTGCGCGACGGCGACAGCGCACGTTATATGGGGCTGGGCGTCAGAAAGGCAGTGAAGGTGGTAAGCGACTATCTTCGGACAAATCTTGTCGGTATGAATGTTATAGACCAGATAGCGATTGACAAAAAAATGATAGAGCTGGACGGTACGTCGAATAAATCCAAGCTGGGCGCAAACGCCGTTCTGAGCGTTTCCCTCGCCGCAGCCCACGCGGCGGCAAACGCGTTGGGACTGGGGCTTTATCAGTATATAGGCGGCGTCAATGCAGCAAAGCTGCCGGTACCCATGATGAACATAATCAACGGCGGGCGGCACAGCGACAACAATCTTAGCATTCAGGAGTTTATGATAATGCCCGTGGGCGCCGCAAGCTTTGAGCAGGGACTGATGTGGTGCAGCCGGGTGTTCCATACCTTAAAGAAGATCCTTTCAGAGCGCGGGCTCGCCACCGCGGTGGGCGACGAGGGCGGATTTGCGCCGGATCTTTCGGGGGACGAGGAAGCCATAAAGCTGATAATCAGCGCGATAAGCCGCGCGGGATACAAGCCGGGCGAGCATTTTGCGCTGGCTCTGGACGCGGCGGCAAGCGAGATGTATAACGAGGCGGAAAAAGTCAGCGAGAGCGGACAGTACTATTTCTGGAAGCAAAACCGAATGCTCAGCCGCGACGACATGGTGAAAATGTGGAGCGATTACTGCCGAAAATATCCTATAGCGTCAATCGAGGACGGAATGGCGGAGGACGACTTCGAGGGCTGGGAGGTCTTGACCGACAAGCTTGGCGGAAAAATAAAGCTTGTGGGCGACGATCTGTTTGTGACCAACAAGACCCGGTTGAAGCGCGGATTTGACCTGCGCATCGCAAATTCCATACTGATAAAGCCCAATCAGATAGGGACCCTGACCGAGACCTTAGAGACTATAGAGCTTGCGAAAAAACACGGATATTCGGTAATCATTTCACACCGAAGCGGCGAAACATCCGACGCCACAATAGCGGACATAGCGGTGGCGGTAAACGCGGGCTATATCAAAGCGGGCGCTCCGTCAAGAGGCGAGCGCGTCGCAAAATACAACAGGCTGCTGAGGATCGAGCAGGAGCTTTAATTTTATAAATGCGTACAAAAAATTATATGAGGTGCTATTATGAAAAAGTTAGTGATATTTGACCTTGACGGGACTCTTTTAAACACGATCGAGGATCTGGCGGACGGCGTTAATCATGTTATGAAGCTTTACGGGTACCCCGCGCGCACAGTGGAGGAGGTAACGGGATTTGTCGGCAACGGCATAGGGAAGCTCATCGCCCGCGCTCTTCCGGGAGGCAGAGAAAATCCGGAGTTTGACAAAGTGTATGAGGATTTTATGAGTTACTACTCGGAAAACAGCATGGTAAAAACCTGTCCGTACCCTGAGACCCGCGAACTTTTAAGAGAACTGAATTCGCGCGGCATCGACTGCGCCATAGTGTCAAACAAGATCGACTCCGAGGTTAAGCGGCTTGCGGAACATTTCTTTCCGGGTCTTATAAAGGCGGCGGCGGGAGAGAGGGACGATATAAAAAGAAAGCCCGCTCCCGACTCCGCGTTTGAGGTGATGCGCAGCGTCGGAGTTAAGGCGGAGGACGCTCTTTACGTGGGCGACTCGGACGTTGACATCAGGACCGCAGCGGCAGCCGGCGTCGAATTTGTTGCGGTCGACTGGGGCTTCCGCTCAAGAGAATTTTTAATTCAAAACGGCGCGGAAAAAATAATAAGCAAGCCAAGCGACTTGCTTAAATACATAATATAGTTTAACACTCTATTTTAAAATAGTCAAAGTCCGCCGGGACTTTCGCGCCGTCCGAGTGCGCGAAAACTCCGACCATTGTGCCGGTGTGCCGCTTGCGGTCCTCCGGCACTCCTTCATCGCACAGGAAGGTGCAGGGCGTAACCGTTCCGAGTTCTTTGTAGCTTTTGCCGTCCGTGCTGTACAAAAACGTTCTGGTCTGGCGGTCGGTCTTTATTCTTAAAAATATTTTGCCGCGCGGGATCTCGGTCTCGGCTGTGACAAACTCGCCGCGGTTTTGGTTTACAACAAGCTCCAGTATTTTTTTGTTTTTGCGTTTGGTAACATTAAACCTTATGTATGTGGCGGTGCTGTAGTAGCAGGTCATGCCGACTCTGGTCCCGTCCTGAGGCTCAAACTCAAGAACGGTGTCAGCGGTGTACTTAAACTCGCTTTCACGGTGGACCAAAATATTTTTTGCACCGGCGTCGCACATAGCGCCCGGCGCAGTGTACAGCCTCAGACATGAGGGCTTTTCACCGTTCAGAGATATGTGCTTTGCGCTCGGATTTCTGACAAACTCCCATTCAAGGTTCAGTTTGTCCGAGTCAAAATCATCATAAAAATTTTCAGGTTCGCCTTTAAACGCCGGAAGCTTCGGCGCGGTACGCGTTTCGCTCGGACCTTTGCCGTCGTTTATCAAAAACCAGCCGTCGTCGGTCCATGTCACGGGATCAAGAGCGCTTTCTCTGCCAAGAGTGGTGTAGTTGCCGAGATTGCGCCGTCCGCACAGATAGAAAGCCCACCAGTCGCCGTTCGGGTCGTCGACAAGTTTTCCGTGTCCGGCGCGCTGCAGAGGTTTTTCAGGGTCTAACTGGCGCATTACGGGGTTGTAAGGACACTCCTCATATTTGCCGAACAGCTCCTTGGAGCGGGCGACGTTGATGCCGTGACCGTATCCGGTGCCGCCCTCGGCTAGGATAGCGTAGTAGTATCCGCCGTGCTTCATTATATGCGGACCTTCTGCGCATCGTTCTCCGGTGCCGCCCCAAACAACTTTCGGTCCGCTTATCACCTTTGTGCATTGGTCGTTAAGTTCGTACGCTGTCGCGGCTTTGGCGGTTATTATGTACTTCCTGCCGTCGTCATCAAAAAAGAGCGAGGGGTCAATGTTGTTGATATCAAGCCAAACCGGTTTTGAGTAAGGACCTTCGGGTCTGTCCGAACTCATAATTATCTGCTTTCTCGCGGGGTTCTCCCAGTCGTTGAGCCGTATGGTGGCGGTTATATAAAACACGCCGTTTTTCTCGTCATGAAAAATATCCGGCGCCCATATGCCGCGGGAGTCAAGAATACCGCTTAAATCTATATAATCCGGATTTGTAATGGCGTGTCCAACTGTCTCCCAATGCACCATATCCTTGGAATGAGATATCGGGATGCACGGAAAGTACTGGAAAGACGAGTTTACCATATAAAAATCCCCGCCAACTCTTATAACCGACGGATCGGGATAAAAGCCTCTGCGCACAGGATTGCTGTAAGTCATAATGTTTCCCTCTTTTTCTTAAAATCATACCCGCTCAGTATAACACAACTATCAACATTTGGCAAGAATTATTTAACAAAAAAGCAGACTGCCTAAACTATCCGCCTGCTCCGCAGACACCTCTCCATAGGGAGAAGCAAATAATAGGCTTGCAGCAAAAGCTTTTGCGATTTTGCGTAGTGCGAAATGTATAATTCGGTTATACATATATTTAGACTGTTTCAAACTTATACACATAGAAAAAACGGATAGAGTTTAGATTTCTCTATCCGTTTTAATTTCACTATGTTTGGCAGACATCGTAATTTAACATTGCTGTATTACGGAAGCCCGCCGCTTAGATAAAACTGTTAAGCAACATCTTATTTTGCCGGATCGTCGATCGTGACAGTAAGTGAAGCCTCGTCCCAGCCGACAGTATAGCCGAAGGCTTCGGATATAAATCTTACCGGCAGGTACATACGTCCGCCGCCGATATCGTCATACTGCTTTACAAAAGCCGCGGTGTCCATAGGGGTAACAACGGTCTGACCCAGATCCGAGATCTTAAAGATATTGGTGTTGCCTTCCTGAACGATATACATATCAGAACCGTCCAAAATGAGGGCGGACTTGATATTGTCATCATACTTAACAGTCTTGCCCATACTCTCGGAGACAAATCTGAGAGGAACAAACGTTCTATTATCCTGCTCGATGATCTCGCCCATTTCCTGCGGTATCTCAGCCTGAACACCGTTTATGATAATGCTTTGAGCCGTGGCAAAGGCTGTTTGTGAAACGCCGAACAAAATGCACAGCGCGGTCAATAATCCGATTAATTTTTTCATATAACATGAACCTCCAAAAATCAAGTTTAAATTATTATAACATAAGCGTTACAATAATTCAAGGTATAATTTGATTATGCCATAATAACGATCTCGTTATCGGAATTCATGAGGTATATGGTCAGGTACTGTACACCATTTTCGTATGTGGCGTAGGAGTTGTTGCCCTGGGCGTCAAATTCCGTCTGCTTGTAACCGTACCCCTCGATTGCTTTTATGTAGGCGTTGTAAGCGTCCATATTCATAGCATATTTGTAGTACACATTGCCGTTTTCATCCGTCTCGGTACCGGTGCAGGGCTGACCTGTCACGCTTTCGAACTTGGGGATCGTTGATTTCGCATAAAACTCATATGTTCCGTCGCCGGTCGGCCATTCGTAGGACGGGCTTGTGTAAGAGTTGCCGAACCTGTCGGTGGGCAGCGGGTCGCTGTCCTGCTGGGTCGATGCGGACGGCGCGGCTGTGGGGACCGGAGCGGGATTTACCGAACCGCCGTTTCCGCCGCGGTTTGAGTATCCGCGGTATGTTCCGTAATCGTCGTCATCGTCAAAGTAGTCGTCAAAAAAGTCGTCAAGACCGCCATAGCCGCCGGGATAGCCGTAGTTATAACCGCCCGAATAGTACTGGCTGTTCCTGGCGCGGTTCATGCGGTGGTTAACAAACACGCAGATTGATGTAGCAATCAGGCATACCGCAACAATTACAGCGGCAATAACGCCTATGACCGCCACGGCTTTGCCGCTCAGCACTTTTCTTTTCGGTGCGGGCGCGGGCTGCGGCTGTGCGTCCGCGGGCGCGGCGCTTGTATAAAGCGTCTGCGGGTCATCCGGCTGCTTCACCATCATTCCGCAGAATTCGCAAAAGTTGGCATTTTCCGGAAGCTCCTTTCCGCAATTTGAGCAAAACATAAAAATCACTCCGTTTCGTAGATTTTATATAATATAATTATATCACTTAAGTTTTTAAAATGTTTACATTAATGTGAACAAACTATTATTTTTTTATTTTATACCATTACCGCGCCGCTCTGAATGTCGTCAGCGGTGGTCAGCAAAGTGAGCTTGTCGCGGTACTCCGCCGAAAGTATCATTCCGCAGGACTCAAGCCCCATCATTTTGCGCGGGGGCAGATTGGCAATAAACAGCACGTTTTTGTCCACGAGATCGCTCGGCTCGTAATATTTGGCGATGCCGGACAGTATCTGGCGTGTCTCGCCGCCGCATTCGATTTCAAATCTGAGCAGTTTTGAGGACTTGGGTACTTTTTCGCAGACCTTCACTTTGCCGACTCTGACGTCAAGCTTCAGAAAATCGTCAAATGATATATCCTCTTTAAACGGCTCGATTTCAGGCTCTTCGACGGCTTCGGAAGCCGCGCTGAATTCCTGCGCCAGCTCCTCAAGCTTCTTGTCCGCGTCGATCCTCAAAAACAGAGGCTCCGGATCTCCGACTTTGCATCCCGCTTTTGTCACGCCGAAGGTTTTGGCGCTTTCGGCGCTGATGTCCGCCGCGTTGATCTGTGACTTGATCTTCTCGG
Source organism: uncultured Monoglobus sp. (assembly GCA_947624495.1). GTDB lineage: Bacteria > Bacillota > Clostridia > Monoglobales > Monoglobaceae > Monoglobus. Next base: position 13,404 of record CANQKP010000024.1, read on the forward strand.
AAGTCTCCGGCATAAACGGCGACAGCAGCGACGCTATTATCCTTATCGACTCAATGAGGTTATAAAGCACGGTTCCGAGTCTCGGCTTGTCCTCCTCGTTCTTCGCCAGGAGCCACGGCGTTGTTTCATCAATATATTTGTTGGCGCGGTTCACGATCCTCCAGATTTCGTCCAGAGCGTCAGCCACGTGCAGGGTCTCCATTTTCTTATCTATCTTGTCGAGCGCTTCGGACGCGACAGCCTTAAGATCGGCGTCAAACTCGCCCTCGGCGCAGTTCGGCTGAATTACTCCGTCAAAGTACTTGTTGACCATCGACACGGTTCTGTTGACCAGATTGCCCAGAGTGTTGGCGAGGTCGGAATTGTAGCGGCTGATAAATACATCATATGTGATGTTTCCGTCCTGAGCGAACGGCATTTCGTGCAGCGAGTAGTACCTTACCGCGTCAACGCCGAAGTGGCGCACCAGATCATCGGCGTATATAACGTTGCCGCGGGATTTTGACATTTTTTCCTCGCCGAACAGCAGCCACGGATGACCGAACACCTGTTTCGGCAGCGGCTCTCCCAGCGCCATAAGCATAATAGGCCAGTAGATAGTGTGAAAGCGCAGTATGTCCTTTCCTATAATGTGTACGTCGGCAGGCCAGTACTTTTTGTATTTCTCTCCGGGAGCGTCCGGTGTGTAGCCCAGTGCGGTGATATAGTTGGAAAGCGCGTCGATCCAGACATAAATCACGTGACCGGGGTCGAATTCCACCGGAATTCCCCATGAAAAGCTTGTCCTCGACACGCACAGGTCCTGAAGTCCGGGCTTTAGGAAGTTGTTGATCATTTCCTTCTTGCGCGCTTCGGGCTGAATAAACTCAGGGTGCTTTTCGATATGCTCGATCAATCTGTCCTGATACTTGCTGAGCTTAAGGAAGTAAGCTTCCTCGCGGGTCTTGTGGACTTCTCGACCGCAGTCGGGACACTTTCCGTCGACCAGCTGGGTCTCTGTCCAGAACGACTCGCACGGCGTGCAGTAAAGTCCTTCGTATTCCGACTTGTATATATCTCCCTGCTCATAGAGCTTGGTGAATATTTTCTGGACCGCCTTTTCGTGATAATCGTCTGTGGTGCGGATAAATATGTCATAGCTTATGTTAAGCATATCGGCGATATCTTTTATCTCGGACGCGATCTTATCCACGTGCTGCTTGGGAGTGATGCCGGCTTCCTCGGCAAGCTCCTGTATCTTCTGTCCGTGTTCGTCCGTGCCGGTGCAGAAGCATACGTCATAGCCCATGTATCTTTTAAATCTGGCGATAGCGTCGGTCAGCACGATCTCATAGGTGTTGCCTATGTGGGGCTTCTTTGAGGTATACGCAATAGCGGTGGTTATATAATATTTTTCCTTTTTGCACATATATTTTGTCTCCTATCTTAAAATTTTTGCTGCTCGGTCCGTTCGCTGCCGCCAAACGGTATTCCAAAGTGCTCGTACGCCGCCGGAGTGACGACTCTGCCCCTCGGAGTCCTGCTGATAAATCCTATCTGCATAAGATACGGCTCGTACACGTCCTCGACCGTCCCGGCTTCCTCTCCGATTGTCGCCGCAAGAGTTTCCACGCCGACCGGACCTCCGCCGTAGTAGTCGATGACTGTCATAAGCATTCGCTTGTCTATTGCGTCAAGTCCCAGCGAGTCGATGTCCAGACGGTTCAGCGCGTCCTCGGCGGCGGATCTCGTAATAAACCCGCCTCCGTCGACCTGGGCGAAGTCTCTGACCCGTTTCAGCAGACGGTTGGCAATTCTCGGCGTTCCGCGCGAGCGCATTGCGATTTCCATAGCACCGCCGCTGTCCACTCCTATGCCGAGAATTCCGGCGCTCCGCTCAACTATCGTGGCAAGCTCTTCGGGCTTATATATCTCAAGCCGGTTTATAATGCCGAACCTGTCTCTGAGCGGCGCCGCAAGCGAACCCGCTCTGGTGGTAGCGCCGATAAGGGTAAACTTAGGCAGATCCAGCCTTATCGAGCGGGCGGACGGACCCTTTCCGATTATTATGTCAAGGGCGTAATCCTCCATGGCGGGGTATAAGATCTCCTCAACACTGCGGCTGAGGCGGTGTATCTCATCCACAAACAGAATGTCGTTCTGTGACAGGTTCGTCAGCAGTGCTGCCAGATCTCCGGGCTTTTCGATAGCGGGACCGGAGGTTATTCGTATGTTCACGCTCATCTCATTGGCAATGATGCCCGCAAGCGTGGTTTTGCCGAGTCCCGGAGGACCGTAAAACAGCACATGATCAAGAGGCTCGCCGCGCTGCTTTGCCGCCTCGATATACACTTTTAAGTTTTCCTTTACGTTTGTCTGACCGATGTATTCCGAAAGAGTTTTAGGACGCAGACTGTACTCGATCCGCGTGTCCTCGTTTTGTTCCGTTGTGGAAACAATTCTTTCGCTGTCGTTGTTAATTGCCAACTGTTTCACTCATTTCCAAATATATTTTATCAAATAAGCTGTTTAAGCGCGTGCTTTACCATATCCTCAACCGAACCCTGCGCGCCGTTTAAGGCTCTCTGCGCTTCTTCTCTCGAATAACCGAGGACCATGAGCGCCGAAACAGCCTCGCTGTCCGAGTCGGTATCGGGCGTGAATATCTCCTCGCTTGTCATACCCGACGGATCAACGTCCTTAAACTTGTCCTTAAGCTCAAGCACTATACGCTTTGCGCCCTTGGGACCAAGTCCCGGAGTGTGTTTTGCAAGATATGCCGAGTCGTCGCTCATGACGCAGAGCGCGAATTTTGAGGGCGATACGTTTGAAAGCAGGCTCGCGGCGGTTTTCGCGCCTATTCCGCTGACAGAAAGTATCATTTCAAAAATATTCTTTTCCTCAAGAGTCGTGAACCCGTAAAGCATGAATATGTCGGACGCGGTCTTTATGTTAAGACTGGTGTAAAGCCTCACGGTCGTTCCCGCGTCGCCCAAATCATCCAGAGAGGTGCGTGTGGAATAGATCTTATAGCCCACTCCGCCGCAGTCGATCACCGCGTGATCTTCGGCTTTTAATATCAGTTTTCCTTCTATATAGTAAAACATTTCGGCTGCTCCATTTTAATTAAAGAATTTCATCTTCACATTATACCAAACCCGTGAAAATTTTTCAAGGGGGAAAATGTATTTATTTTATCACCCCGCGGTCTGTGCGCCCGGAACGAGCTCAACGTTGACAAAAAGACTGTTTTGTGGTATATTTAATTTATTATTATATCGGAACGAAAACATTAAAATGAGGAGGATGCAATATGACTAAAAGAATTTTGTGCTTGGCTCTTGCGGTCGCTATGATCGCGGTGCTTTTCAGCGGCTTAACGGTGTTTGCAGAGCCGGGAACCGGCAATGTGTCGGTTGAGGCTTATATTGATAACGGAGATACCGTGGTCAATTTAAACGGCGCAGACAGCGGAGTTATTATCGGCGCGAGATACAGTGCGTCGGATGTCTTGGTCGATATAAAAACAATTGATATAACGGCGCTTGAGCAATACATTTTTGAAGGCTATTCTGCCGACAAGATTTTTGTGTGGGACTCGCTTACGGGCATGAAGCCTTTGTGCGCACCGGTCGAGGTTCGGGGTGAAGCGCCTCCGACGGCGACTCCGGTTGTTACCGAGGCTCCCGCAACGGCGACTCCCGACGTTACAAGTCAGCCGTCTGTTAAATCGGGCTGGCACTTTAACGGCATACCCGTCGGAACGGTTTACGAAAACGGCACAGGCACGGTAAAGGACGAGGACGGCAGAGAGCTTACATTTGCCGCCGCCGGAGCCGATGAAGTGATGCCTCAGATAAAAGAGAGGGCGGTCGGTGATAACTATCTGGAGTTTGCCGATAAAACCGGTACGGGCAGCGGTCTTAACGCTGCGCCCGAAGGCACGTCAAATCAGGATTCATGGACGTATGAGTCGGATCCGCTCGGCGGCGACGCGGTCACATACGCCATGGACGTCAAAAAAGGCGACGTCAATAAGGATACTATCCTGTTCAGGGTATATGATACAGCTAACACAACATCCGAGAACTCCTACGGCAGCGACGGACGCTCCTTCGAGCTTAAAACCGGAGACAGCGGCGCTCTGGCGTTTGTGGACTGCTACTCTGCGGACTCAAGCAATAAAAGTGCGCAAACCAATGTGCCCGGCTTTACCTACAGCGCGGACGAATGGTTCAGCGTGAAGGTTGAGTACATTAAGGAGGACAACAAGGTAAACATTTATGCAGGTGACACCGCCGACAGCGTGACGCTCAAGGCGTCATACACATTGGGCAAGATCGGCGAAAACTCCAAAACCTCTGCGGTTCCCGCGCTCTCGCCGAATAAGGTTTCGTGCTTTACTCCGGGCGGAGGCGGCGCGGTTTTGGGCGTTGACAACATTGATGTGAATACGGTTGTGTACGCGGCTCAGAATGTTCCGGTATCGGGCAGCGTTTACACCACTTATTCGGATGATATGAAGAACAGACCGGAACCGTTTGAGGGAGCCGGCGCATCTTTGACATTTACGGATAAGAATGGCAGGACGGTGACCGCGATCGTTGGAAATGACGGCAAATACAAGACAGAGCTTATGTCCGGCGCGGAATACACAGTCTCGGTTGCGGGAGCGGACGGCTATACGCTGTCGCCGCTGTCCGCCGACCTGAGTATAACCGTCATGGATCTGTCGGCACAAAAGGATGTGCTGCTGGTAAACGGTCTCGGAGTGGTTCAGTACAAAGATACGCTTGAGGTCGGCGTGGACAAGGAATATAACACGATCGGCAAGGCGCTGTCCGCGGTCCGCAAGATGACAAGGTCCGACGGTCAGACCGTCACGATCAAGATTGATCCCGGCATATACGAGGAACAGTTATATATTGATGTAAACGACGTAGCGCTCGTTGCCGCAGACCCGGCGAATAAGCCTATGATCTGCTGCTATTACGGTATCGGCTATAAGTATTGGTCATTGGCAGAGGACGGCTGGTACAATGCGGATAACGCCGTGGCGAAAACCGAGAAACATGAAGCGTCCAACTGGGGTGCGGTTATCAGATTGACCGACAGCGTAAAGAATGTCCTTATGGAAAATCTGGATGTTCAGAATACGTTCAATTTATATATTACGGATTCGGAGCTTGCCGACGGTATTGAGATCACAACCAAGAATTTTGACAGAAGCAGCAAGAATACCAACGTAAGATCATACGGAAGCGACGGTCCCAAGGAAAGAGCGGCAGCGATTTACGCCGCCGGCAGCGAAATCGAGCTGTACAGATGCTCGTTCGTGTCCAGCCAGGATACGTTCGGCACAAACACCAAATCACTCTACGTCAAGGAATGTGATATTACCGGAAACACCGATTATATATGCGGCGGAAACAACGCGTACTTCGAAAACTGCAATCTTATCTGGATGGGCTACAGCAACAGCAGCCGCGGCGGAGAGATCACTGCGCACAAACTGAGCAGCAGCGCTGATGTTAATGATTATAGCGGCTATTATTTCAAGGACTGCACAATAAAGAACCGAGGCGAAAGCGGGATGAAGTATCCTGACGGCAGCAAAAACGCAAGAAGCAACTGGGGCAGACCTTGGGGAAACGACAAATGTATGGTCATATTCGACAACACTACATTAGACGGCGCTGTAAAGCCGAGCGGCTGGGGTTCGATGGACAACAAGCCGATGACCAATGCAAAAGCGGCGTTTGTAATAAACGGCGTATGGCAAAACGGAAATGACGTGACCGCTGCCGAGGATAACCCGAAAGGCACGGCGGCGTCATTGGGCTATAAAGTTCCCGCGCCCGAAGACTTTTTCGGAGGCTGGGAGCCAAAGCACTACGTTACTGATTTAAGTAAGATAAAGCTCAACTTTGCCGACTGCGAGAACGGCTCGGTTTCCGTTCAGATTGACGGCGCATCCGCGAGCAGAGCGGTTGAGGGCGACACGGTCAAAGTCGTTGCGGTAGGGGCAAATAAGAATTACGGCGCGGGAGAGATCACTGTTACAAAGACGGCGGGCGGTGAAAAAATCAAGCTTTCGCCAGACAACACGTTCATAATGCCCGGAGAAGAGGTCACAATCAGCGCGGAGTTCGTGAAGGTCTCGTTCGCCGGAACAAAGTATGCCGACTGGTATATAGGCGAGTCGGGAGCGTCAAGCACCGACGGCGACGGTGAGGCTGTGACCTATGATGGCAGGGAAGCCCTGCACGTGAAGTACAGGAATGTATATAAAACGCTGGAAAGTCCGGTGACAAGCGGAAAATTTGATTTTGAGTGCAGGCTGTGGCTCGATCCGAGCGATTCGAACGCTCAGAACGGGTTCAGAATTTATCTTGAGAACGGCAGCGCCTCATATTATCAGGACAACTCGAATTCCTTAAAGTGCGTGATCGCCGAGGTCATCAATACCACAAACGGCAGGTTCAGGGTCGGAAACGGAGGTCTCGGCGACAGCGGGACCAAGGAAAGCGCGGCGCTTACAGACTTGCCAAAAGGCTGGTATACGATTATAATAAGCGCAGATCATTCCGCGCCGGCAGCCGAGTTTATAACGGTAACGGTAACGGCTCCGGACGGCGCGCAGGTCATGAGTGATAAAATGCCGGCAATAAGCGGCATCGACACCGCGATAAATCAGATCCGTCTGATAGACAGAAATTATCATCCGTATTTTGCGGATATCGAGATAAAATAAAATATCCTTTGAAGTCCGCCCGAAAAGGGCGGATTTTTTTATAAGATATTGACTTTTTTTGAAAAATGAGATATAATTTATAATAACTGCCGATAATTCGGTTTATCGGTATGCAAAAAAGTAAAAAATTAAATCAACTAATACAAGGAGGATTTTTATGAGAACCTTAAAAAGAACATTGGCTATGATCTTGTGCATAGCTATGGTACTCACCACCTTTGGCGCGGTGACGGTTTCGGCAGCAAATTATGCCGATACAGCCGGTCACTGGGCTGAGGGCGTGATCGACACATGGTCCGGTTACGGAGTTGTTCAGGGCGACGGCGGTTATTTCAGACCGGACGACGCTATCACGCGCGCGGAGGTAGCGCAGATAACTCAGAACGTTATCGGCTACGTAACGGTGGCGCCCAATTCATTCAGTGATGTTGACGATAACGCGTGGTACGCGGACGCGGTCCTGCGTCTTGTTGCTGCCAACACATTATCGGGCAACGGCGACGGCACAATGACGCCGAACGCGTACATGACGCGTGAGGAAGCAATGACGATGCTGGGCAGAGCGTACGGTCTTACGCCGGTAAACACAACGGCGGGCATTACGCAGTATGCCGATTATCAGAGCATATCCGAATATGCAAACGGCTATATCGGCGCTATGACAGCGGCAGGCTATGTAAACGGTTATCCGGACGGTACGATCCAGCCTCAGGCTACGATCGCGAGAGGCGAGTTTGTTAAAATTCTTGACAATATGATCAAGATGTACATAACTGCTCCCGGAACATACGGTCCGAGCTATGCCGGAGGAATTGTTATGGTCAAGACCGGCGGCGTTGTACTTAACGGCGTTGTTGCGAACAAAGTGGTAATTTCGCCTCAGGTATCCGGTGATGTATCCACAACAGGCTCGCAGATCAATGAGGGAGTGCTTAATCTTTCCGGTACCGCAACCGTTAATTCATCGACCAATAACGGTTCATCTCTTAACGGAGCTTTGGGCTTAGGTTATCCCGGCTATGGCGGCGGCAGTTACGGCGGCAGCAGTAATATGAGCAACACATATTATACCGTGAACTTCTATGTTGACGGCGAGTTCTGGACGGGCGTTAACGTAAGATATAACACGCTTGTTGATCTTCCGGGAGAACCGCAGCGCGAAGGTTACAAATTCGTGGGCTGGTACTCGACACAGGCTGATGCAAACACGGCAGGCAGGAACGGACTTATTGACCTTACGACAAGAAGAATAACAAGAAATCTTGACGTGTATGCCGGATTTGTAAAGGACGGAGAGACTGCTGCAACACCCGAACCGATAGGTGATCAGACATTTGACCCGAGCGATTCGAAGGATGTGGAAGTAAATCTTCCCGAAGCTGTTAAGGAAGTAAAGCAGGTAACAGTAGGCGGCAGCGTTGTATCCGCAGAAAGCTACAAAGTAGAGAACGGAAAAATAACGTTTACGCAGGACTTCCTCAAGAGTCTGCCGGAAGGCAAGAATGAAATAGTAGTTGAGGACGGCGACGGCAGAACATATACAATAACGATAACGGTAAAAGGAAACGCGGAAGCAACACCGGGACCCGAAGGAACTTCGACCCCCGCGACAGAGGCACCTGCGACAGAGGCGCCTGCGACTGAGGCTCCCGCAACAGAAGCGCCCGCGACAGAGGCACCTGCGACCGAGGCTCCTGCAACCGATGTACCCGTGAATAAGTATAACGCGGTTCTTAAGGTGAACGGCGGCGAAGGTGAACTGGTTGAAGGCGTAGTTGAAACGGCGGCGCCTGTTCCCGCGGAGACGGAGACACCCGCGCCTGAGGAGACGGAGACGCCCGCGCCCGAAGTTACCGAGACCCCGGATGCGGAGGCAACAACAGCACCGTCTCAGGAAGGTATTACAAGTTTCGTTGTAGGCAAGGATGATATAATCGGTTCTGGGACGGTCATAGCCGATGACGCGAACATTAATGCGGTTTATCGTTTTGCAGGTTCGGTCGGTGAACTGGGTGACACTCTTGATACCGAAGGAGTTTCATTTGAAATCGGCGGAAAATCATTCACATATTATGTGAGGGTAAGAAGCAATAACAGCAAGCCCAAAAACAGAAATGATCTTACAGAAGTTATTTCTGACAGCCCAACCAGCTTTGACAGTACGATCATTGATATCACTCCTAAGGTGGACGGTGTGCTTAAGATTTATTACAGACGTCAGAACGATGGTGGAACAAACGGCACGCGTGATTCGTTTACGCCTGAGGACGGCAAGGATATTAAATTAGCAGATGACAATAATGCAAATATAGGAAATGCTAATTGGACATTTACCAGCGCTTCGTCTGATGGCTCTTGGGGTTATGGAACAAAGGAGTGGTCTCTTGAAAAAGACGTGGCTTATTCGCTTTGGGCAGGAGGCACAACCGGAGCTATCTGCGGATTTGACTTTATACCGGCTGCGGCATCAGCTGAAGCTGAAGCAAAAGCAGCAGACTTCACACCGATAGATAACACATATCTGCAGTATCTCAGCGAAGAGTATGATGAAGA
>CANQKP010000025.1 GCA_947624495.1 uncultured Monoglobus sp.
GACGGTCTGAACACGCTGCGCTTTAAAGGGCTCAATCCCGCAGATATCCTTGTAAACGGCACGGGTGACTACGACGCGACCATTACGATCAAAGGCACAAACGACACTCTCGTTATCAAGGACTTCCGCAAGGGCGAGGAATACGCAAATTACGACCTTGAATTCGACGGCGTAAAAATGCACGTTACCGACAAGGGCAGTCCATTTAGGCATATCTACGGAGGAAACGGCGACGACGTTCTCAAGGCAGTTGTTGATAACTCCATTATGCACGCTTTCGGCGGCGATGATACCGTTTACGGCAGCAACGGAAACGACATAATCTACGGCAATGAGGGCGATGACGCTATCTATGCGGGTAGCGGTGACGATCTTGTTTACGGAGGCGACGGCAACGATATTCTCGACAGCGGAGAGGGCAATGATTTCCTCTACGGCGATTCTGGAAACGATACATATGTCTTCGGAAGATATTACGGTACGGATATTATCAGCGACAGCGAGGGCTTTTCCACAATAAAGATTGCGGAGGATATTTCTCTCGATGAGCTTGATATAATTTCCGTTGGCGAGAACATTGTTATCGCAATCAAGGATGGCGAGGACAAGCTTATTATAAACGGCTTTGCGGAAAATCCCGACAATTACATTCTTGAGATCGGCGGCGAGAGCATTTCGCTTAAGGACAGCATAACCGCTGACGAAAGCGAGTTCCTTTCCGGCTCCGAGGAAAGTGATTATATCGTCAACGAGAGCAGCTCCGTTATAGCGGGCAGCAGCGGCGATGATCGTATAATCGGCAATGACGAGGACGAGATCATATTTGGCGACAGCGGAAACGATCAGATTCTCGCGGGCGGCGGAAACGACGTTATTTTCGGCGGCAGCGGTGATGATTACATCAACGGCGGTGACGGAAATGATATGATCGACGGAGGCTCCGGCAACGACTTCATCGATGGCGGCGCGGGTGACGACACCTACTTCTTCAGCCCCGGCTGCGGAAACGATTCGATCAAGGACGGCGACGGCGCGAATACCATTATGTTTGGCGACGGCTTTACGGCATCCGGCATTAAAGCGTACCGCTCTGATTGGAACGATCTGCTTATAACCTTTGACGGTTTCGATGATACCTTGACGATCAAGAACTATTGCATTGACAAGAACGCGAGAAACTTTACGCTCGTGTTTGCGGACGGCACGGTAGTTGAAGCGGCGGCGAAGGACAGTCCGCTCAGAAAGATATACGGCACGAACGGAAGCGAATATATGGAATCCATCTATGATGATGGCATAACAAATGACGCTCAGGAATCCGACGATCAGATAGTCGGAAGCGATGGCAATGATATGCTTTACGGCGGCGACGGCGATGAGCGTATTACAGGCAAGGCGGGCGACGATATTCTTGACGGCGGCAAGGGCAATGATTATCTCAACGGCGGCGCGGGAAATGACACCTACATCTTCAATAAGGGTTACGGTGTCGATACCATCAGCGACGGCGAGGGTACGAATACTATCAACATCTACGGATATTCGGCAAGTCAGATCAAGGCGTATCGTACCAACTGGAACGATATCACGATCACGTTTGCGGATTCCGAGGATAAGATCGTTATTGAAGGCTTCTTTACCTCCGAGGCAAACAGAAACTTCTACCTCACCTTTAACGGCGGCGGAAGAGTACACGCAACCGCTTCCAACAGTCCACTCAGAACTATCTACGGTACGGACGGCGACGACTATATGGCAGCTATGGACGACAGAGGCGTGACACTTTACGGCGAAAGCGGCGCGGACAACCTCAACGGCGGAGACGGCGCTGACAGACTGTACGGCGGCATCGGCAACGATCAGTTGTACGGAAACGGCGGCAGCGATATTCTTGACGGCGGCGAGGGCGACGATATGCTCTACGGCGGCGCAGGAAACGATACCTATATTTTCAATGTCGGCAGCGGCACAGATACGATTATCGACAGCGAGGGTATAAATACGATCTCGTTCGGCGCGGGTCTGGCGGAGGACGCTATGACCGCTTACAGACACAACTGGAACGACCTTATGATCACATTCGAGGGCATTGAGGACAAGCTGATAATTCAGGGCTACTTCGGCTCTGAAAGCAACCGCAATTTTGAGGTAAGATTTGCGGACGGCACACGCTATGCTTACGATGACGCGGAAAATCCCATCAAGCAGGTTCACGCGACCGAGTATGACGATTGGATGACCGCATGGAGCGATAACGGCATTGCGCTGCACGGCGACGGCGGCAACGACAATCTCACGGGCGGCGCAGGCGACGATATGCTGTTCGGCGGTATCGGAAACGACACGCTTAACGGAAACGACGGCGACGATATCCTTGACGGCGGCGAGGGCGGCGACTTCCTCTACGGCGGCTTGGGCAATGACACCTACAGATTCGGCGTCGGTTACGGCTCGGATATAATCGAGGACAACGACGGCGATAACAAGGTAGAACTCCTCGGCATCAGCTCCGACGCGGTGTCGTTTGAGATGACGGACGGCGGAGAACTGGCAATTACAATTACCGAGAGCGGCGACGTTCTGACAATCCGCAATTTTGACAGCGAGCGCTTTACGTTTGAGTTTGCCGATGAGGTATCCGGAACGTTCAATGTTGAAACAGGCGAATTTGAGAGAATTCTCTCCGAGGAGGAGCTTGCAGCTATTGAGGCGGCTAAGACCGAGGATGAGCTTGCTCAGGCAAACGCGGAAATTCTCGACGAGCTCTACGCTGACGATAATTCCGTTTCCGATCTGCTCACGGAGAACGACAACACCGTTATTTCCGAGATCACCGACAGCGCATCTGCATCGGACGAGAACGAAAATACGGCGGATCAGATTGATGTTCAGGTGATGATACTCACCGAAAATATGGCGGCGTTCTCTAACGAGAGCAATATCTCCGACAGCATGAATATGCAGAGCAACGCGGAAAGCCTTGCGTTTGCGGATCAGCTTCTGGTCGGCACTCAGGCGTCATAAAATAACCTTGGCACAAATTCATTCAATGCAGCAGCTTCAATGCTGCTGCATATTTTTTTGAAAGGGAGGTCGAAAAATGGAGAAAACGCAGGACAGCGGGCTTACTTGCTTTATGATAGTGATGAAATTCCATGGAATCCCCATCACAAAAGAGCAGGCGGAAAACCTGTCGGTACTCGATCCCGAGCAGAAAACGAGTGAGATCGAGATAATAGAGTCCGCGAAGAAGCTGAAAATGCGGGCGCGGCTCTGCCGATTGAATATAAACAAGTTGAAAAATGTCAACGCTCCCATTATCGCGAAAGACAGTAACGGCGAATTTTTTATAATCGCGAAATCCACGGAAGATAAATTCATGATTTTATTTGCGGATAAAGCCCAACCCGAAATAAAATCCCGCGAGGAGCTTGCGGAGATCTGGGACGGCACAGCGGTTATTATCAGCAAAAAAGGCATTGCGGACAGAGAGGCGATTTTCAGCTTCAAATGGTTTATCCCGACGATCCTTAAATTCAAAAAAGAATTTATTCAAGTCTTGATAGCCGTTTTTACTGTGCAGATTTTGGGTATTCTAACACCTGTTATGACTCAAGTGGTCGTAGATAAAGTGCTGGTGCACCGCAGTATGTCAACGCTGAATGTCCTCGCAATCGGTATTGGAATAGTTTACGTTTACGAGCTTATTTTAGGGCTTGCGAAAAACTACGTTTTCACGCACACGACCAACCGAATAGACGTAATGCTGAGCTTCAAATTATTTAGGCATTTGTTCGCGCTGCCACTGAAATATTTCGAGTCAAGGCGTGTCGGTGAAACGGTGGCTAGAGTGCGGGAGCTTGACAATATCCGAAATTTTCTCACGGGTACTCCCCTGTCCTCAATGATCGACTTGATATTTATAATCGTGTACATAGTCGTGCTTTTTTTCTACAGCCCCATGCTGACGGTAATAGTGATTTGCTCTATTCCCGTTTACGCGGTTCTGTCGGCTATCGTTACGCCGCTTTTCAAGAAAAGGCTTGATGAAAAATTTGAAACGGGAGCGAACACGCAGTCGTTTCTGGTGGAGTCCATAACCGGAGTTCAGACCGTAAAATCCTACGCTCTCGAACCTAAATTCGAGAAAAAATGGGGAGACCTGCAATCCGATTATGTCAAAGCAAGCTATAAGACATCAATGGTTTCGGCGACCGCGGGAACTACGGGGCAGTTTATCCAAAAGGTGTTCGATCTGCTGATTTTGTTTTTCGGAGCGAAAGCCGTAATGGACGGTAATTTTACGGTCGGACAACTCGTGGCGTTCCGTATGCTTTCGGGCAGAGTGAGCGGTCCGGTGCTGCGGCTCGTGCAGCTGTGGCAGGAGTATCAGCAGGCATCTCTTTCGGTAAAGCGTATCGGGGATATTTTCAATACCGCGCCCGAGCCGATTTTAAACACAAATCAGACCTCAATGCCGAAAATAAACGGAAAAATCGTATTTGATAAGGTCAGATTCAGATACAATCCGCAGAGCGGCGAAGTCATTAAAGGAATGAGCTTTGAGATCGAGCCGGATACGATAGTCGGAGTCGTCGGACGAAGCGGCTCGGGCAAAAGCACGGTATCCAAGCTGATACAGCGGCTCTATATTCCCGAGGGCGGAAAAATCTCAATCGATGGCATGGATATTTCGCTTGTCAATCCCGCTATGCTGCGAAAACAGATAGGCGTTGTTTTACAGGAGAACTTTATGTTCAACGGAACGGTCGCCGAAAACATTTCAATACACTGCCCTGCCGCGTCTATGGATCAGATCATAAACAGCGCGAAGATTGCGGGAGCGCATGACTTTATACTTGAACTTCCCGATGGTTATAACACGATAATCGGCGAAAAGGGAATGGGATTATCGGGCGGTCAGAAGCAGCGGGTAGCAATCGCGAGGGCGATTTTGAACAATCCGAGAATACTTATTTTCGATGAAGCAACGTCCGCTCTGGACTATGAATCCGAGAGCATTATCCAAAACAATCTGAAAGAGATATGTAAGGGACGAACGGTTCTGATAATCGCCCACCGACTGTCCACTCTGAAAGACGCGAATAAGATCATGGTTATTGACAGAGGCGATCTTGTCGAATACGATACTCACGAGAATTTAATGGAGCAAAAGGGCTTATATTTCCATCTATACAACCAACAGAAACGAGGTGACGTTGATGAACAATACGCTGACGGAATACATTCTTAAGCACGGCAAAAAGCGTGATAAGGAACTGAAATATGATTTTATGCCATCGCTGCTTGAGATAATCGAGCGACCCGCGCATAAAGCGGGAACGATTATAATTCTCGGGATATTTACGCTGCTTATCGGCGTGATAATCTGGGCTTGCGTTTCGGAGATCGACGTGGTTATAACCGCAAGCGGCAGCGTTCAGCCTATCGGAAATCTCAATGTGGTCAAAACCTATTCGGGCGGCACGGTAAAGATGATAAATGTTTCCGAGGGTGATTTCGTCGAGCAAGGCGATGTTTTGATAGAGCTTGATTCGGAAGCGCTTGAAATTGATGTTGATCAGCTCAAAAATCAACAGAAAATCCTTAAGGCACAGTGGGATATTTACACGAAAATAATCGGCGGCAGCGATCTATCCAAGATAAAAATAAGCGACTATTCCGATGAACTTAAGCCATATATCCAAGCGATAATTGATGAAAATACGGGATATAAAAACACGCTTGCCAATCTTGAAAACGAAAAAAAGTCCGCCGAGATCAACAGGGATATCGCTCAGCTGCAGCTGGAGCAGTATCAAAGCACGGGCGGCACGGAGCGTCAGATCAAGGCACAGGAATTGTCGGTGCAGCAATACGCTTTGGCGGTGGAGAATGCGGAACTGCAGATATCCAACACAAAGGTGCAGTACAGTTCACAGGTGAATTCCAATATTTCCGAGATCGGCGGCAAGCTTAACGAGATCAACGTAAATCTTGAAAAGAACAGGCTGTCGACGAAATATCAGAATATAACCGCGCCCGTCAGCGGATATGTGAACAGCATTGGCGTGAACACACTCGGCGAAACCGTGACCGCGGCGCAGCAGCTTGTAACGATAGTTCCCGACAACACTCCGAACGAAATGCTCTGCTATGTCAAAAACACGGATATAGCGGACGTTGAACTCGGAATGGAGGTCGAGATAAAGCTTGAAGCGTATCCGTACAACAAATACGGCACGGTCAAGGGAACGGTGAAGTACATAAGTCCAAGCTCGTTTGCAAACGAACAGTTCGGCAGCGTTTATATCGTGAAGCTGGAGATTGACGACAGTAACGAAAACATTCGCGTTATTTCTGGGCTATCGGGCGCGGTCGAGATAAAGACGGATAAGCGCACGGTTATGGACTATTTCCTTGAGCCTATTGTTAAAGGGTTCGGGGAGAGCTTGAAAGAAAAATAAAAGCAGACATTTGATATGACTGTGTTATACTGACGAGGTGATTATGCAATGAAATCAGAAAAGATAATTATGAAGCGGCTGAAGGAATATGGTCCTCCGATATTAGTTACAGCTATTATTGCAGAGTTGGTTTTTTTATCTCAGTTCCCTTACCTGGCGGGTATAATATCCTACGTTACAGTGGATGGTATATTGGGATATTGGTATAAAAATAAAATTATCAGCGAGAAAGCCAGGTTAAAATTACGCGCCGGCAAAGAACAAACCGAGGCTTTTAATTCGGATTATTTTGATTTATATCATGAATACAGCTATAATCAGTGGATGGTTGCGCTCAAGGCAGCTTGTCTTGCGTTTTCACTCTGCCCGATAATACATGATTTTATGAATGACGAGCTCTCATATATCACTATAGGAATGGGATTGGCAACTATATTTTTTTCTGTGGCTATTATAATTTCAACCGTTGGGGAAAGAAACAAAGCCTTTGTAAACCTGCGTAGAGAAAGAAAAGAAAACTGGTTTGGCGAATATACCGAAAAGGAAATCGCTATTCTCTGTCAATCAGAGGACTGTGGTGAAAAGATGACCAACAAATAAAGTTTTGTACAATTATATAAAACCGCAATTTATCGGCGGCAAATAGGAGTTGATTGTCATAGTCGGCGAAGCCGTAGCAGCCTGTGGAATCAAAGGGTACACATACCCGCGGCTGTTTGGCAGGGTGGTAAAACCGCCGACAAAACAATCAGCTTGTATTGATAACCTTACATCCGAGGCGACATCCCGCCTCGGATATTTTTTTGCCCAAAATCGGACAGCGCCTCGGTGCAGGTCTCCTCCGTAATTTAGATATAAAAAAGAAATTCTAAATTACAGGAGGGACTAACAATGTCCAAAAAATACACCATGAAGAACGGCATTGCCGTTGAGGTCTCGGACGAAATCTATGAAATCCTTAAGAAATCGGATCGGCGAATCAAATACGTCGAGCATGACCTTAAGGAAACGCGGTACATTATCAATCAGAAGAAGGAAACGCTCAAGGAGATTCCGAGCCGTGAGGACTCGCTCGACAGGCTGACGGAGATCGGAAAGGACTTCGCTGACGGCAACTCGGATTTCCAAGACAGCATGGTTCTTAAAATAATGCTTGATGAAGCGCTTGCAAAGCTGAGTGACGAGGAACGACACCTCATCACTCAGCTTTTTTATTTGGGTAGAACCGAGCGTGATCTTGCAAATGAATTGGGGATCAGCCAATATACGGTGAATCGTAATAAGCACAAAATTCTCAAGAAGCTGAGAGAAGAAATAGGAGGTTGAAATCGTTGTGATATTGTACAATCCCGGGAGGATATTTTGTGCGATATCAACAAATCTTATATTTTCCTGCTATTTTTGCCTATCAAACGCACCTTCCCAACGGCGAATATTATGAAGGGGTAAATTTTACTCGTTCAGTTCATTGACAATTGAATAGCAGTATTTCAGATACCTTCCCCTGCACAGCCTGACAAGGAGAAAGCGGCAGGAGCACTCCGCCAAGACGTTCCCTGTATCACAAGACCGGACAAGCACGGCACTTTGCCGAACGAGTATAACTCGACAATTTCCGTAAGATGACACATAACCGAGCGATAACGAGCAGCTCCCGAAACCGATGTGGCAGTCGGTGCGCGATGACCTGCACAGGGGGACAATGATACTTCCGTCCGGTCATAACTCATCGTAGTGAGGGCGGCTTCATGAGAACCATGTTGGGGTGAAAGGCCCATGACGCTGCGATGCTAAGCGGCGGTCTGAAATATTCCCTTTTTTAGTCGGGGACGCGGGGCAAATACGACAGGTTTTTACAGGCAAACAGCGGAGAAATCCGCTTTAAAATATAAAGTTTCGGCTCTGTGTTTTTACACAGAGCCGAGATTTTACATAAGTGAGGAAATAAAATGAACAAGAAAAACATAAGGCGGGGCGAAATATATCTCGCAAATCTGGAGCCGATCATCGGCAGCGAACAGGGCGGAATTCGTCCGGTTCTCATCATTCAGAACAACAAGGGCAACAAGCACAGCGGCACGACAATTGCCGCGCCGATTACCACAAAGCGCATTCCGAACAGACTTCCCGTTCATGTGTATACGTTCGCGGGAAGCTCCGGTCTGCCGCAGAATTCCAGCGTTATGCTCGAACAAATCCGCGTGCTGGACAAATCGCGGCTGACCGATTATGTCGGCAGGATCAACGATTTCACAATGGACGAGGTCGACCGCGCGCTGAAAATCAGTGTCGGTTTAAATTCAAAATATAATTGAGGGGGCAATATGGAAAAAGAAGCGATCATCAGGTACAAATTCTACTTGTGCCGGAATTTTCTGGACAAGCTTTTGAGCGAACATCTCATATCCGATGCGCAGCGCAAAAAGATCGAAAAGGCTGTTATAAAGCGGATCACAGAGGTTTGAACTCTTGTCCGCTTTTGTTGGTTATGATACAATTAGCCGCGGATATTTAGGTGAGATTGGTAATAGATAAATCCGAATTTTTTCGGTATGATGTGTTGTGAAAGGAAGTGATGAAATGGCTGAAATCACAATAATACCCGCTAAAAACCATTCTGACGAAATCGTCAGAACAGCAGCTTACGCCAGAGTTTCAAGCGACAGCCAAGATCAATTAAACTCATTCGCGGCACAGATAAGGTACTACACCGAGCTGCTCAAGAACAGCACCGATGCGGTATTCGTGGATATGTACGCGGATCAAGGAATAACCGGAACATCGGCAACAAAGCGCACCGAGTTCCAAAGACTGATGAGCGACTGCCGAAAAGGAAAAATCGACAGAATACTCGTCAAGTCAATATCGAGGTTTGCACGAAACACCAAAGACAGTCTTGAAGCGGTGCGAGAGCTGAAAACGCTCGGCATATCGGTATATTTTGAAAAAGAGAATATCGATACCGCAGAGATCAGCTCGGAAATGATGTTGGCGATATACAGCCAGTTCGCCCAAGAGGAATCCATGTCGATCTCGCGAAACTGCCGCATGGGAGTTAAAAAACGCATGATGGACGGCACTTACAAAACCGCGTCCACACCGTTCGGCTACGATTATATTGATGGAAAACTACAGATAAATCCCGAAAAAGCGGATATCGTCAAGCAGATTTTTACATGGTACGTTAGCGGGATAGGAATGAATGAGATAGCCACAAGACTGAATAAACTCAATGTTCGTGATGAAATATGGCGGCATGGAACGATTCGCTGCATTCTGACAAATGAAAAATATATCGGCGACACATTGCTACAAAAGCATTTTTCTACCGATACACTGCCGTTCAAATCGGTCAGAAACCGCGGCGAGAAAGAACAATATTACGTCAGCGGAACGCATAAGCCGATAATCGAAAAAACGGTTTTTGACAGTGCCCAGCGAATGCTTGCGGAAAGAGATAAACCAAGCGGACTTGTCAAAGAACGGTCTCCATTCAGTAAAAAGATCGTTTGCGACAACTGCGGAAATACATTCAGACGAAAGCCCCGAAAAAGCTGCGTGTGCTGGGTATGCCGAAAGCATGACGAATCTGCCGAGAATTGCGGAATACGACAGATACGAGAAGATGAGTTTCGCGCAGCATTTATACGGCTATGGAATAAACTCCAAGCGCATTGCAAAGCAATCCTTGCACTAATGTTGCGACAACTCGAAACTTTATCCGTAAGAGAAAAATCAGGCAACACACAGCTTGCGACGCTCCGAAAAGAAATAGCAGAGATTAAACAGCAAATTCACATGATGACCGTTCTGAATTCGCAGGGAACGCTTGACGGCGCGTACTTCAAGGAACGTACCCAAGAGCTCAATCGGAAGTTAATAACCGGACAAAAGCAGCTTAATGCCAGCCTTAACGATAAGGACAGTGAAAGGCTCGACGAACTGCGGAAACTGATCGGAATATTCGAGAGAACCGAACCGATAACCGAGTTTGATGAAATCAAGTTCGGGCAGATTGTTGAGAAGATTACGGTGCTGTCGGAAACGGAAATACGCTTCGACTTAATTGGCGGGATAGGCTTTACAGAGCGGATCGTGAGGTTATGAGATGTTAAAAAACAGAAGTATACCGTTCGGATACCGTATGACAAACGGGAAATACGCGCTGAACGCTTCCGAGGCAGAAGCGGTGCGGAAAATATTCGCCGATTACATAAGCGGCAAATCGCTGAGAATAATCGCTACGGAAATGGAAATTCCGTATAATGTTGGAAAAAATAAATGGAATATAAATATGGTCTGCCGAGTGCTTGAAAACCGAAAATATATTGGTGAGAACAGTTACCCGCAAATCATTACCGTCAAGGATTTCGAGCAAGCGGCTCGTATAAAGGCAGAGCGGAACACATACCGTAAACCTGCTCTGCAAAACAAGCCACGGCGGCAGGAAATAATGATCACAGAATATGAGCCGACCGACGAAATTCAACGAATGACCAATGAAATAAATCGGCTGCTCGATTCCGAAAACCCCGATAAGATAAAAGTTGAGGCGCTTATAATCAAGTGAGCTCAACTGAAATATACGACAATATGCGAGGTGAAAACATGATATCAACGGCACAAAACGATATGCGGATCGTGGTGATACCGCCAAAATCTCGCGAGGAAATTCGACAGGCTCAAAGGCTGTTAAGAGTGGCAGCATACTGCCGCGTCAGCACCGATCAAGAGGAACAGGAGAGTAGCTACGAGGCGCAGATCGGTTACTATACCGAAAAGATAAACACCAATGCTGAATGGCAAATGGCCGGCATATTCGCCGATGAAGGCATTACCGGAACCCAAGCGAAAAAACGCCCCGAGTTCCTCAAGATGATAAGGCTTTGCCGACAAGGGAAAATTGATATGATCCTTACAAAATCCTTGTCAAGATTCGCCCGAAATACAGTTGACAGTCTGAAATACATTCGCGATCTTAAAGCACTCGGAATCGCGATTGTGTTCGAAAAGGAAAATATAAATACTCTTGAAACCGACACCGAGATGATGTTGACGATAATGTCATGTTTCGCGCAAGCCGAGTCGGAGTCCATCAGCAAGAATGTGTCATGGGGTATTCGGCAGAGCTTCAAGAATGGCAATGTGCCAATGCAATATGCAAGATTGCTCGGTTATCGAAAAGGCGATGACGACAAGCCTGAAATAGTCCCAGAGGAAGCGGAGATCGTCAAGGAAATATACCGACTCTACCTTGACGGAATGAGTTTAAATATGATCGTTGACAGGCTGAACGAAAAGGGCTTGACGACGAAAGGCAGCAATTCGCCGTATCGAAAAGAGGTCGTTCAGCGAATTCTGACGAACGAAAAATACACGGGCGACGCGCTTCTGCAGAAAACATATGTGACAGACTGCATTACGAAAAAAACGCGCAAAAATAACGGCGAGCTCCCGATGTATCTGGTGAAGAACCACCATGAGCCGATAATTTCCCATGCTGACTTTAATAGGGTACAGGAAGAAATGGCTCGGCGGTCGGCGAAGCGGGTTATTACGGATAAGCTCACCAAAGGCGAGCAAGGCAAATACAGTGCAAAATACGCACTATCGGAGTTGCTGATATGCGGCGAGTGTGGTTCACATTACCGCCGAGTTACTTGGACTGCAAAAGGCTTCAAGGAAATAAAATGGCGGTGCATAAGCAGAATTCAATACGGCAAAAAGAAATGTCACAACTCCCCTACCGTAGACGAACAGTCACTCCATAAAGCAATAGTGAGCGCAATAAACGAGTTCTGCGAGGTCAAGGACGATGTGGCAAAGGCACTCCGCGAAAGCATAACCGAGGTGCTTGAGCCTAATCTAAACGGGAGCGTACAAGCGGCACAACAACGGATCGACGAACTGACGCACAACATAGACGAGCTGATAAAGCTGGCAACCGTACCCAAAACAGCTGCGACAGCAATGGCGGATATCGAGAAATTCAGTGAAGAAATGAAAACGCTACGAGAGTTCATTGAAACCGAAAAAGCGAAACAAGCCGCTGCAAATCGCGGCTCGGATGAGCTGAACAACGTGCTTCAAAGGCTTGAAAACGAGGACTTCACCTTAACGGAGTATGATGATGTTGCGGTACGGCAGCTTATCGAAAAGATCACGGTCGATAGCAAGGACATAATAACGGTCACGTTCAAAGGCGGCTTTGAGATAAGAAAGGACTTAAATGGAGATTGAGATTCCGGTATGGATTTATGAACTGCTTCTGACAGAAGTAGCAGAAACGGGTTCCGCGATAGAAGATATCGCGGAATCCGCGTTTAGAAAATATATGGAAAGGAATGAAGATAATGCCGACCAATGAGAAAAAAGGTGTTACCGTCAAGATCGACGCGGAACTTCACGCCGAGGTCAAGCGGTATATTGAGGAGCACGAAATGACAATGGGGGATTTCGTAGCTTTGGCTCTACAAGATGAACTTCACCCCAAACTTAATATTCGGGAGGACAATAACATGGGAAATATGAGAACGCTGGCGTTTCAGGTGCCGGAGGAGCTGTTTCAGAAAATCAAAGATTATCTGCAGCGCAACAATATGACACAAAAACAGTTCGTGATCGGACTGATCGAAAACGAGATCGAACGCGATCTGACACAGCGCGCAGACAAGATCGAGGCACCGACCGATTCCGAGAGAGTGTCAGAGGAACACACAGAGCAGCGAGAAACAGCCGCTGTGAGCGATTGTGAGAGCGCTTCCGAGGAAGTCGGGGAACAACCCGAGGAACAGGAAAGCACCGATTTTGCGGACGATTTTGACAATGAGAGCGATGAAACCGAGGACTTGAATGACGAGATGGACGAGTCCGAGGATCAAGGTATGTCGCTGGGAATGTAAATGAACAATAAGCACCCTTACAACTAAAGACGGACGATATGTACCTCGTTCGTCTTTAGTTGTAAGGTCACTCTTAAAACAAATTGTGAACAAAACCTCTTGCCAAAAGATGTCAAGTTGCACAAATTGCAATGTTGCATTTTGTCTAAAAAGTAGATTTTATTACCATTCACGCAGGATTTCTGCCATTCACGCAAAACAAACAAAAAGGGTATTGCAAAAAATTCCAAAGTATACTATAATAAATATAGGTAAATTTGTCCAACGTAAGATAATTGTATATTATAATTATATATAGCCATATATTTGGCAGTAATTCTTTGCAACGAGGTGATTTTTTGAAACGTTTGAATTTTAAGAATATCTGTGAAAAGTATCTGAACATTACCAATGAACAGGACATGCTGAATTTTTTTAATGACAAACTGTGCTATAAAAAATTCAGTCTTTCAAATGATGGTCAAGTATGTAAGCATCTGTTTGAAAGAACGATTAAAAGCGACGGTGCTGTTCAGTGCGCGTTTCTAAAATTCCCTAATGGCGGACTAGGTGATTTTTTTGAGAGCTTTAATTTCAAAAGATACAGAGAAGCAATGCCCAATGTTGAAGCGCAGGAACTTGAAAAATTGGATCCCGCGATGATAGGGTTTGACTCCCCAAAAAATCAGATAATCGGTGATGTTATCAAGTCGGCTTTCAAACATGATCCGCGCGATGGTTTGGCGCTTTGCCTCATAACGTCGCTGTATCCTTGTGATTATACGGACGAGCAAGGCAACACAGTACTTTTGCGCCCTGAGGATGATTATTCATATTGTCTTGTACGTTTGATAAGAAAATATAAGCGATTGCTAGCGAACGAAAAATTTTTGAAAATACACTCGTCGCTTTCGATAATCACCGCTTTCAGAAAGGAAGCAGAAAGAATTAATGAAGAAGCAAAAGATGACTGCGGTAGATTTATCCCGGTGAGCTTTTCGGAACAATATCCCCGGATAAATGAAATGACGCTTCCGTTCTCTTATGAAAACACCGAAAAAGATAAGAAAGTCGAGGATCTGACGTTAGAGGAAGTGTTCAGAAAAGATCCGAGAAAAAATATCATGGTTAAGGGTCCCGGCGGCTGCGGCAAGACATTCAGTCTGATTGGTCTTGCGGAGAGCTTACTTGACGATGAGAACAGCAATACTATACCCGTTTATGTGCAGCTTAATGATTATAAAGAAAGTCATAAATCGCTTCTTAGTTATGTTTATGAGTTGCTCTTTGACCATGACAACTCTGAGCTTACTCCCGAAAGAGCAAGTAATGAGATGACGGAATGGTTTAATATGGAGAATGACGAACAACTGTTGCTGTTGCTTGACGGCTTTAACGAGGTGCCGACCAAAGAACTTCAAAGTGAACTTTCGACGAGTGTGCGGCACCTTGCGACAAAAAATGACAAAATTCGGTTTATAATTACCTCAAGATATGATATGAAGAACTGCTTTTTTAGCGGTTCGCAGTCTGCTGTAGAATATTCGGCAAACAAGCTTTCTCCAAAATCGATAAAACAATATATTGATGTTTTTTTTGCCGGTAATCCCAATTGCTCGAAAATTCTTAAAAACGTGATGGTGCCCGGCAAAAAAGACCGTGTGAAAGAATTCTTGAGAACCCCTATGGCTTTGATAATGTATTGCCTTGTAAACTCACCCAAATTGCAGAACACTCCGATCGATGATTTACAAACATATGGCGATTTGATGGAGAAATATATTGAAAAGATAAAAACCGGAAATGCAAAGGATGAAAATAGTCTTTCTTTGTCTGATGTTGAAAAACTTTTGCGGTGTGCCGGCTATTATATGACCGATAAAGGCGTGTTCAACTTCTATTCGAAGGATTTTAAAGATTTTCTTGCCGGCGCCGGGTTGGACGAACTGGTTGAATGTTTTGACGGGCTGAAAAATCACATTTTTTTCAAAGATATGATTAAATTCGAAAAAGATGGTAGCCTTGAATTTAGACATCAGAATTATCGTGATTTCTTTGCAGCAAGCTTTCTTAGGGTAATTTTAATAGAATTTGGCACCGATGAGATAAACAAGTATTTTGGAAACAATATCATATCCCAAGAGGTTATGGTGCTTTTGGCAGATATTCTTAATGAGTATCGATACCAAAATGACAATGACAAAATATCTGCGATACAAAATAGGCTTAATAATATTGATAAAGCCGCACTTACTTCTCCGGCAATTTCGCAGATAATACGTGTTGCCGCAACAGGTCGTAATAGCGATCTTTCGTTATTCAATTTCAGCGAACTTGACTTGTCGGATACCTCATTAAATAGCATCAAACTTTATAAAAACAATCGAATTAATGCGAATTTTGAAGATGCGGTGATAAAGAAATTTACCCTTAACGCACTAGGGCAACCTGGCGCGGTATTCTCTATGCTTTGGGTCGAAAAAAGATTTCTGGTTAGTTTTTCCAAGCTGGGATTTTTCTGCTTTGATATGAAGATAAGAAAACATTCTCAGATAACAGACTATCCTGAATACGCAGTTCGAGCGGCTCTTTGTCTGAATAAACAATTTATTTTGACAGGCGATGATAACGGAAAGATAACGCTTTGGAGTTATGAGATCAATTATGATGTTTTTCGAATAAAGGAGGAAGATTACAAGTTTTTGCAGCGCGGCGGCACGGTAAGCACCAAGGTGCTTGATATCGTCGAATTTGACGGTAAAATTTATGTATCCACAGAGGGTGGAGGAGTGTGGAGCCTTAAAGTGGAAGGCAGTTGTCTGAAAGAACCGCAATATGAGAAAATTACATTTAATATTGAGAAATCAAAGTCCTTTCCGTGTAGACTCACTGCCAAAGGCAGAAATTTATACTGCTCTTTCGGAAATATCGTTAAGAAAATCTCAAGAGGCAGCACTGATTTATTCGATTACTATGAGATTGACAACGGCAAGATCATTGATATTGCCGCTGTGGATTTCGGATTCGGAGAAGTTGTGCTTATAAATATTGAAATCACGGGTGATAAGGGAAGCGGATATTCAAAAGTGATTGCCGTTAAAAAGCAAAAAGAGTATCCGGTAACAGACAGACCGCATGAAGGAAGAACGGGCTTTAAAGGCTGGAATTCTTTTTCCGAGATGTATAGTAATGAAGTTTATCTTGCAACCAACATTGAAGACTCACCGGAAAGTGCTGGGCTGCTGAAAATTTCCTCCGATTTAGATAGCCAGTATCTAGGTGTGGATTATTTCGGAAACAACCACTCAATGTCCGTAAACTGCGCGGTATGCTTCAAATATAACACCAAAGAATACATTGCCACAGGATCGACCGAAAGATCTGTGGAAATATTGGAAGCACAGGGTGACGGCGGCACACTCTTATATCATCTCGATGGACACGATAACGGGATACATTATATAGATGTAGTAAGCGACGAAGCGATTTATGCGGCACATTATAGTGGAGAGGTGAGCAAATGGACGGATTGCGGCGATGGCTGGCGCTGTATGCAGGTTTGGGCTCCGCATAAGAACTGGGTATGGGAGTGTCGCTATGTCAGCGTTAAAAATGAAGGTTATGTAATTTCCTGCTCGTATGACAACAAGCTCTCGGTTATAAATGAGCGAACAGGTGAAACGCTAATGATAACCGAACCCGTAAGCAGGGTATTGTCGTTTGGATTTCTTTCCGATGATACTATTTTGACCGGCTATAACGACATTAATGGCAAAACAGTTTTGCGTGCGTTTAAAATAGACTTTTCCAAATGCAGCTATACCTCTTTGCCCGAAATAACAGCGCTCGGTGAAATTGAGTATGATCTACGTTCCATTCATACTGTAAAAGATGACGGAAAATATCGGTTGCTACTTTGTGCAAACAATAAAGACAACAACAAGCCGGGAACTGTTTTCAGTGTCAGTGAAGGACAGGACAAGCCAGATAAGATATGGGAGATCAGAGAAGAGAACAAAAAGGTAATAATTCGCTATATCGATGAAATAAATTTTGACGGAAAAACAATAATGGCATGCGGCGGCGATTACAGCGATGAATCGATCAGAAATGCGTTTTATGTTACCATATCTGACTACAACGATAAATATATCTCGGTTTTTATTGACAGCGGAGACGGATGTTCAGCACTCAGGCTTGTTGAGTATGACGGCAATTTGTACTTTGTTGCGGGGAATTATAGCGGGCATATTTACATATATATAATTGACCTCGAAAGCAGAAAGGAAAAGTGCGTTTATGTCTATGATTCTCTTAACGATAAGGTATTAAACCTTCAATATCGTAATGGCAAGGTGTTCTTTTCAACTTTAAACGGAAAGGTTTATTCTTTGTCTTTTAAAGATGCGGTCTCTGGCAGCGCAGTTCCGGAGAAAATTTTCCAGGCAATATCTGGTTTGAGATGCTGTTATGTGGATTTTACCAACATTGATAGAGAAAGATCTGAGTTTACCGAGGATTTTAAGGAAATAATAGGTTATTATGGAAAGGTGTGACACAAATGACGCATCAGTTTGTCGACAAAAACGGGATAAGGATGGTGGAGTTGTCGGCTATCAAAGCAACGGACACAGCCGAGGCATTTTTTACCACCAGAACAGGTGGAATTTCGCAGGGAACCTATGCGGAAATGAATTGTAATATTTATAAAAAGCTGGATATAGATAACGGAAGAAAAAACTTTCGCTTGGCATGTCGAGCGCTTGAGATCGATCCCGAAACCGTTATAACTAACAGGCTTATCTACCTTACGGATATTGTGCGCTGTGTTGGAAAAGAGGATATAATTGATATATATGACGAGCCTGCTTCGGCGCATGCTGACGGACTTGTGACCGACGATCCGGACATTACACTTTTTCTGTATGCTGCGGATTGCGCAATAATATTTCTTGCGGACAGTGAGAAACGTGTTATTGGAGCACTGCATGCCGGGTGGAAAGGCAGCCTTATTCCTATTATCGAAAATACCGTTGCGGCAATGCGTGACAAATATGGCTGCCGTCCCGAAAATATCGTTGCGGAAATTTGTCCGTCAATAGAGCAGTGCTGCTTTGAAACGGGCTTTGAGGTAGCCGAACAGTTTAAGGAAAGCGGGTTTTCGGAATTTATTTCCTATGAAGGTGAAAAACCGCATATAGATCTCAACGGTGTTAATCGTAAGCGCTTGATCAATGCCGGACTGAAAAAGGAAAACATCAGTAAGGTAGGCATTTGTACCTGTTGTCATCCGGATCTGTTTCACAGCTACCGCAGAGGTCCTATTGACGATAAAGGCGTTCATCTTAACGGAATGAACGGGGCGTTTATCCGACTGAAACGGAAATAACGATTTTTGGCAGGTCTGTTAAGGGCGAAAACCTTTGGTTGGGGCGTGGGGACAGCGTTCCCCGCATACCAACCCTACACCAACCGATTTCGACTTTATTTACAGACTAGCCAATATTAAAAATTTCGGCTCGTTAATGTATATTTTGTGGGGTGATCAATTTTGGAGATGAATAAATCCAATCTAAGAAAAATTAAGTCTGAATTTACCGATATATCCGGGCGTTTGATGGAAGCTGATTACAGTTCCAGTATCGACATTATGGAAAGATTTCTTGATTATATCGAAAAAACGGAATTCATTATGAACTATATAAAATCATGCGGCGGGTTTTCCGATAAAATGAGAGAGGACTTTGAAAGCGTTCTTCGATGTAACGGTAGTTTTCGGTTTAAATTAAGTATTGGCAAGGAAAAAGAAATATCCGAAATTTATTCTATAATTAAAATTTTATGCGAAAGAAAATACCAATTCATTCCGAAAGGCTTGTTGTATGCTTATTCAAACGGAGATAAAAATAACGATATTATGGTCAAGAATTTTAACCGTAACATCGTTTCCATACTTATAAAGCACATAGAAAATTATATAGAGGGAGAAGGTTTAGACATGGGCTCGGATACCAAAACAGTAACATACACCAATAATGGCGGGCAGCTCATTGTTGCCAATGATGAATCAAACGTTCACGTTGTCCAAAACAACGGCAAGGACATTAAAGAATTCAAAGAATTTAAAGACCTTTTCGACGAAATGAGAAACAGTCTTTCTAACGATCTTTCGAACGAGGACAAGCAGAGTGCGAATGAAAGCATAGATGCTATTGAGCAGGAACTGGGCTCCAACGCTCCCAATGAAGCATTAGTAACGACGCATTTTAAGCTTCTTAAGAAAATAGACAGCGGTGTGAAGTTTGTAAGTGCTTGCTGTTCAATTGCAACATTTGCAAATAAATTTTATCCGTTTTTAGATCAAATTGCCTTGATGTTTGGTCAAATGTAAATAGGTAAGGCACAATATTATGAGTGAATATCCACACATAACAAGAAAGCATTTTCAGAGAGGAAACTGATGAAAAACTAATAATAGAGTTTTCCCGTCCAGTTTCCCAGTCGAGGAAAATCTCCCTTGTGTAAGCAAGGAAGATTTTTGCACAGATGCACTTTTTACTTTGCGGACTTCGTCCGCAATTTTGTTTCGCAACCACGAAAAACGCTCGATGTTGATCTTATGTTTAACATTAAACTTGCCGAAAATCTTTTTGGTAACGATGTCACAGCCCCAAAAATATGCCCTGCGGAGCAGGGCATATTTTTTTGAGCAAGGACTGTTAGAGATAAGAAATAAGAAGTAAGAGCGCGGCGAGCATAAGTAACATTACCCGAGAAGAGCAACCCCGCAATGCTTTGCGGTGTTTTGCGAAACGGAGTGTAGCAAAACCAAATTGCCTTTAGGGCAATTCGAGCAAAGCATTGCGCGAAACAAAATTGCCCCGCATAGCGGGGCGATTTTGTTTCGCTGGTGCGAGTGACGGGACTTGAACCCACACGGCAAATTTGCCACTAGCACCTCAAGCTAGCCTGTCTGCCTATTCCAGCACACTCGCATTAATGACTATATTATTATACCACATTGTTTTGCATTTGTCAAGGGGTATTTGAAATTTTTTTGAATATTCTGTCAACGCACAAAAATCCCCCGAAAATCGGGGGATTTCGTTGTTTTGCAAGTCAAACTCGCATTTGCGGGGATTAACCCAACAGTTGCAGAATACCCTGCGGTTGCTGATTTGCCTGAGCGAGCATGCTCTGCGCAGCCTGCTGGAGAATGCTGTACTTCGTGTAGTTCATCATCTCGTTAGCCATATCGGTATCGCGGATATTGCTCTCAGCTTCCTGCAGGTTCGTAGATGTAGTAGTCAGGTTGTCGATCTTGTATTCAAGTCTGTTCTGGATAGCGCCGAATGTAGCACGAACCATTGATACCTTATTAATAGCCTTGTCGATCTGGTCGATTGCAGCATTAGCAGATTTCTGATCAGCAACAGACAGGCTCTCGGTGTTCAGACCGTCTTCACGGGCAGAGATATTGAGGTTTGCTTTCAGCGTGCCCATGTCCGCAGAACCATCGGTGTTGTACTGGAATGTGAAGTCTACAGCATCCTTAGTGCGTGCACCTGTTTGGAGAATAACGTGGTCGGTGTAAGTCATTCTAGCGGTCGAGTTGTCAAACGCGTCAGCCTTTGTAACGCCTTGGAACAGGTCATTAACGCTCTGGGGCTTAGCCGCTTTTGCTGCTTCGAGTTCTTCCAACTTTGAGTTTACAAGATCCTTAGCAGCTCGAAGCTGAACGGAATTGTTAAGTCTTTTATCTGTGCCAGCCTTTGCGTCTATTCCGGTTGCTTTAGAATAATCGTATGCGTCAGCCTTCAAAACGCCTTCCATGGTGATTTCAGCGGTAGTGTCATCACCGTTTGTAACTTTAGTTGCAAGATTAATTTCAAATAAAGACGTTCCTTCTTCTCCGTCTGCGTTAACAGATGAAACGGTTATCTTCGTCGGATCGTTAGCGTCCAGTTTTATCCAATAATCTTTGTTATTTATCGTTATTTTTTTACCGGCTGTGCCAACGTTGCCAATGTTTTGACCACCAAACGTTATATCGGTTGCTCCTAATTCTGTAGCACCCTTGTTGTCGTGACCGATTTTACCATCAGCTGAACTATATTTTACAGCAAGCGTTGCATTGGCATCGGTATTAAACAGATTATCCAACAAATCCTTGATTTCCTGTGTCATGCCACCGTCTGTTACAGTAACTTTAGCACTAGGAGTACCTTCAATCTTTACCTTGTCGCCGCTACCGCCTGTATATGTAACGGAATCATCTTTAAAGCCTACATTAGAAGGAGCATAAATGCCTTCAGGAGCGTTGGTTACTGTCAAAGTTACGGTATCGCCCTCTTTGGTCTGCATATCATCAAAGATTGCGTTCAGCTTTCCATTGCCTGCTAATGCCAGTTCAAAGCCGCCAAAACCTTTGTTGCCAGTAACATCTCTTCTGTTAGTAGCCCCCGTAAATGCAGTTGCAAGTTGATCAGCGGTGTAGGTGTTGCCCTTGTTATCATAACCGTCACGGACTGTCCATGTACCGTCAGCCTGTTTTTCAAGAGTAACGTTAACATCTGTTATTTCAGATACATCAACGTTGCCGTTTTCAGTGCCGTCATCAGTAATTTTCAACGCCTTCCAAACTGCGTCAGCAACTTCTTTATTGTACTGGCTGTCATCAACGGTGTTCCACTTTGTGCCATTGCCGCCAAGAGAAACATCTTCTGCGCCAAGAGCCTTCAAAGCCTCGTTAGCCGCATCGTATGCCGCCTGCGCAGCAGCAATCTTATCGTCAGCAGCTTTCTGAGCTTCAACAAGCTTTGACGCATTAGCAGCATTAACCTGTCCAGCCTTGTACTTGTAGTTAAATTCGCCGTCAATTTGCTTCAGACCATCAGCCATTTCGCCGCCATTAAGTACTATTGTACCATTGAAGTCAGTGTCAGCTATCTGGTTGAGTTCGTCATTCAACTGATCAAACTCCAACTGAAGCGCTGCACGGTCTGTAGGATTATCATAAGGACCGTTCGCCGATTCCTCCGCGAGAACTTTCATTCTTTGAAGTATCTCGTGAGTGTTCGTAGCCGCGCCCTCGAATGTCTGTATCATATTGATACCGTCCTGAGCGTTGCGGACTGCCTGGTTCAAGCCCTTGATTTGAGATCTCATCTTCTCGGATACTGCCAGACCCGCCGCGTCGTCGCCTGCGCGGTTGATACGATAGCCCGAAGCGAGTTTCTCAGAACTCTTTTTCAGACCCGTTACGTTTACATTCAGCTTGTTGTACGCGGTCATCGCGTT
>CANQKP010000026.1 GCA_947624495.1 uncultured Monoglobus sp.
TTGCCAGCCACAGCCGCGAGGCGGGCTTTGTATATTTGGGGTTAAATATCTTGTTAAAATCCATTTCTATACCGGACAGGTACGAAAAAGCCCGAACCAGCTTAGAGTCCTTAAAATAGGGCGTCAGGTTATAGTCGCACAGCATAAGCAGCGCTCCGAGCACAGCAGCGGCGCAGATTATAAGATTGATCTGACCGCCGGAGATGATCCCCGCGACTGCCGCTCCCAGAGCGCCGAACAATGTCAGCGCGCCGATGAAGCGGGTGTTGAGCGCAAGAATGTTATGCAGATAAATATTCGCAAGGCGGACTAACCTTGACGTGGCTATCTTTTGCTCAAGCACGGCTCCGACAGTCCTTTGCAGCCATGCAAAGAACGTGAAAGGAGAACGCAAAACCCTTCCCGCCAAACTGGCGCTGAGAGCTTCCTCGGAAAAATGAGGATTTCTGAAAAAATTGGTTATGCGGCTCCTCTGCCACGCGCCGGATATGCCGTCATAAATTTTCCTGAGCAGCTTATACACGAAGCTTTGCTTTATTAAGCCCCATATAAACATCCAGAACGTCTGGAAATATCCCATTTCATTCATATATTACCGTCCTTTCTTTTATTTATTTCGATGCAAAAAGCCCAAGGCTGTTTTAAGCTCATTTACTCTAAGGACCCATGCCAGCGCGGCATATGCAGCGCACGCGGGCAAAGCGGCTGCGCACAGCTTCACGAGGGTCATTACCATACCGGCGCCCGGAAGCCTGTCCGCGGCTATATAGACAAGCTTTGCCGTAACGAAAGCCGCCAGACCGCAAAGCAGAGTCTTGACCGCGTTTAAAACAAAGTCCTTTGTCACCACTCCGCTGCGGCGCCTGTTTATCATGATCAGCAGCGCCAGAGCGATAGCCGTCGAACTTATCGCGCTTGCAAGCGCGAGTCCGTTAACGCCGAGACCCAAACCAAGCACAAACAGCGCCGCGCAGCCGACATTGACGATCACGCCGAAAATTGATGTATACATCGGTGTTTTGCCGTCCCGTATAGCGTAAAAGCTCTTGTTAAGCACCTCGCATATAGAGTAACCCACCATACCGAAGGAGTAGAAAAACAGCGCCGACGCAGTGATTTTCGTATTGTCGGCGGTAAACGCGCCGCGCTCGAACACGACCCTTATTATCGGGCTGCTGAGCGCCAAAAACAGCGCGGAAATAATCGTGATGATAAATATTATCCAGCCCACCGAAACGCGGGTCGTCTCGGCAAACGCGCTGTCGTTATCCCCTGCGCTGAGCCGCGACAGTCTCGGAAATATAAAGTTAGTGATCGCATAGGCAAAAACACCGACCATTATAATATAAATCTTGTTTGCCCAGTTGAGCGCCGATACAGCGCCGTCGCCCAAGCCGGAGCCGAATGACATATTAATCACGTTGCACAGAGGCTGCACCCACGAGCTTATCAGCACCGGAAGCGCAAGCAGAGCGACCTCCTTCATAGTGCCGTCGCTGAAATTCCAGCGGGGCCTGTAGCGGTACCCGGTCTTAAGCAGCCACGGTACCTGGAAAAACAGCTGCAGCGCCCACGCTATAAGCATTGACACTGCAACGCCGGTCAGCCCTAACTTATTCCCGAATATAATCAGGTACGCGATCATCACGCCGTTTGAAACAACGCTGATGAGCGACGGAATTGTGAACTCGCCATGAGACTGGAGTATTCCCACAACCACGTAGGCGATAGCCGTAAAGGCTATGGACGGAAACAGAATTCTAAGCAGTCCGGCGGTCTCCTCCACCTTGCCCGGAACATCCGCATAGCCCGGAACCATAAGCCGCACGACCGGCTCTGAAAGCACAACGCCCAAAGCCGCAGCAAGGACCGCCACGGAACCGACTATGGTTATGAAATTGTTGGCAAAGGCATCAGCCGCGGCTCTGCCATGCTGTTCAAGATTTTTGTTGTATATCGGCACAAAGGTGGACAGTATCGCCACACCAAGTACCATATCGAAAAAGAGAAGCGGTATCTGTGTCGCGCTGTTTATAACATCGCTGGCATAGCCCTGACCGTATATTCCGGCAACGAGCATCTCGCGTAGCAGACCCATAAACTTCGCCAGCAGAATAAGCACAGCCATAATGCCGATTGATTTGACTGCCTTGCCTCCTCCGCTCTTGCTGTCTGACATATCTTTTCTCCTAAAATTTGATACTTAACATTATATACCAAAAAAAGTTTAAAGTCAACACAGATATTTGCATAATAAAAAAGCTGCCATAAAATGACAGCCTTTAAATCAAAATATTAGTTTAAGAAGTAAATGTTAACGCTGCGTCTGCCAAAGTCTAAGCATTGCGAACGCGACCAGTAGAACAGGTCAACTCTCTTGCCCTTGATCGCACCGCCGCAGTCGCCGGCGATAGCATAGCCGTAAACATACTTTCCGTCACAGGACTCGATATACATCTTTGTGCCGTAAGGAATAACGCTTGGGTCAACTGCGATAACGCCGTAACCCATAGGCATACCCGTTGACGTAACGCCCGCCCAGGGACCGTTGTCAGCAGGCGAAGCGTCATAAGCCGTAGCCTCGAACACCTCGACCTTTGAATAGTTTGTGGGTCTTGAAGCGGGGATCTTGCCTACCTCAAACGCTTCCTGGGGAGAATACTCGATAATCTCCGGAACAGGCTCGGCAAGCACTACCTCGCCAATTCTGTCGCGTGAAATTTCCGCGCCGTCGGCATACTTGATACTGTAGGTAATCTCCTTTTCTCCGTCCACTCCGTTTTGAACAACCATTCTCGCACCGGGAGCAAGTTCTGTGTTCTCGCGCTCAATGCTCGTGTACGGAATAGGCTCCGAAACAGCCACGATCTGGCTGTCATCCTGATTAATGATAATTTCGTCACCTGATTCGATAACATCAGTCATCTTGGGAGTAACCTGATCATCAGAAACCGAAATACCGATCTCCGCCAGAACATCTGCAACCATCTTCTTGGTAGTTGTGTAGCGGGATGTAACGCCGTTCAGCGTAACGCTTACGGGCATCGCTCTGTAAATCTCGATAACCGAATTATCAGTAACCTTTTCGTTTAATGCAATGTTTGTCTTATCGCCCGAATTAAGAGTTATGCCCTGCATCTGAAGCACGCTTCCGACACTGGCGCCGTTTGTCTTAACCGTAATCGGCGTGTTGCCCGAATCACTGATAGTTACAGTGCTCGGCGTTGCGTATGCAAATCCGCATCCGGTCGCGACGATCAACGACGCACACAGCGCGGCTGCTATACAATTGTGGGCTGACAAGTTTATTCTTCTCATCAGTCGTTTTAACATCAAATCACCTCAATAAATTTTTCTCCGGAAAAACCGGAAACTTATCTGTTACATGAGTTATTATATAGCCTTTCCAAAAATACGTCAAAAATTCAAAATTGCTTTACAGGTTTTAAAACTGTTTTAAGTCAAGTATCGGAGCAAAATCGGGTCAAATCTCTTTATTTTGGCTGTTCTCTATAAATATCTCCTTATTTTGGAAAATTTTTGGTAGAACACAGGAAATTTGGTTATTGTGCTTAATCGAATTTTCTGTTATACTTTGTTTATGGCATTATATCAGGAATTTAGCGCGAAAAAACTAATATTTTGCTTTGTAACAAAAATGTAACACAATTGTAACATTGATGGATTTTTTACCAAAAATACGGCCTAACCCCCGAATTTACGCTGTTTTCGTTTTGTTACACGACTGTAAACAAACAGGTTTTTGTGAAATTTTCACAATAATCAAACTTAAACTTTATATAGTTTTAATATATTAATAATTTGTGAACAAAATCCGCAAATTATGAACAAAATATGAACAAGAATTAGAGGAATAATCCTATGGAAAACGGTTTAATAATGGAAAATGAACGGGTCGACGACCTGAATTTGGGCAATTTACGGCTTATTCAGAACCCTGAGCAGTTCTGTTTCGGGATCGACGCTGTGCTTTTGGCGGATTTTGCGGCGAAATCAATCAAAAAAGGCGCGCGGGTTATGGATATGTGTGCGGGAAACGGGATAATAACCGTGCTTCTGAGCCACAAATCCGCGGCAAAAAGCATAACCGGGCTTGAGATACAAAAACCGGTGGCGGAAATGGCGCAGCGCAGCATAAAGCTTAACGCGCTGGAAAAACGCGCGAATATTGTTTGCGGCGATCTTAAAGACGCAGCCGGGCTTTTCGGAAAAAGCACGTTTGACAATGTTGTCTGCAATCCGCCCTACAAAGAAACTGGAGGAGGGCTTATAAGCGAGAACGAGTCTGCGGCAATCGCCAGACATGAAATCATGTGCAGCCTTGAAGATGTGATCGCCTCAAGCGCCGCGCTGCTGGCGCCGGGAGGAAAGCTCAGCATGATACACCGCCCAGAACGGCTTGTCGATATTATTATACTGATGAAGAAATATAAAATTGAGCCGAAGCGGCTGCGCGCCGTTTATCCGTCCTACAAAAAACCGGCGTCTATGGTCTTGGTCGAAGGCGCGTCGGGCGGACGACCAAAGCTGCTTAATCTCCCGCCTCTTTATGTTTATGAAACGGACGGAGAATACACGGATGAGATCAATATTATATATGAAAGAAGTCGTTAAACATGGAAAGAATTTTAGGAAAATTATATCTCTGCCCCACGCCGATAGGCAATCTGGGTGACATATCAGAGCGTGTCCTTGAAACACTGAGGAGCGTGGACCTTATTGCTGCGGAGGACACGCGGGTAAGCATGAAGCTGCTCAATCATTTTGGAATAAAAAAACCGCTCACAAGCTACTATGAGCATAACAAGCGGGAAAAGGGCAGCTATCTGCTGGACAAGCTGCAAAGAGGCGAAACTATAGCTGTGATCACCGATGCGGGAATGCCTGGAATATCCGATCCGGGCGAAGACATCGTGCGGCTATGCGTCCGGCACGGTATAGAGGTCGAGGCTCTTCCGGGAGCCTGCGCTTTCGCCACGGCGCTGGTCGCTTCCGGTATGCCCACAGGGCGGTTCACGTTTGAGGGGTTTTTGTCGGTAAACAAAAAAAGCCGCCGCGAGCATTTAAACAGCCTGAAACATGAAGTCAGGACCATGATATTCTATGAAGCGCCCCATAAGCTTATATATACCCTGCGCGATATGGCTGAGGCGTTCGGCGCGGAACGGGAGATCGTTCTGGCGCGGGAAATAACAAAAAAACACGAGGAATACCTGCGCACGACTTTAGGCAGCGCCTCAGTTCACTTTGAAAGCACCGCGCCGAAGGGCGAGTTTGTGCTGATAGTCCGCGGCGCCGAGCCTGATGACGCAAAGGATACGTCAAATGCCGATCCCGAAGAATTGATGAAGGTCTGCATAGCCGAGGGCATAAAAGGGAAGTCGGCGGCAAAAATAGTATCGGCGGCTTTGGGTATCCCCAAAAACGCCGCCTATGATATATATCTTAAACAAACAAATTAGGGGACGCTGCCCCTTAACGCCTGCCGTAAATCAAATTCTGTGCGATAAGCGCTCCTTAAGCGCGTCCTGCAATACAGCAGAAAAGTTTATGCCCTCAAGCTCCGCACGAGTGTTGAGCCAGCTTGGCAAGGACAAAGTTTTTTTAACTGCCCGGTTATCGGTTTTCTTTCTGTAAGCCGCAGTATCAACATCAATAAGACTGACTATGCCTGTCTCCGATTTTAAATCTATTGTGGAACGCGGGATATCCTCCCCGTTATCCTCCGCAATACAGAGCCACATAGCCATTGCATCGCGCGCCATTTCTATAGCGTCGGATAAGTCATCTCCGAAAGTATGACAGCCTGATAAGTCAGGCACGGAAACCAAATACTTGCCATCCTCCTGAGTAAAAATAACCGGATATACATATTTCATATTATCACCTCAATTTTTCTTCAAACCGGCATCCTTTAATATATTATTTGCTGTACCGATAGGAATATCACCTTTATGTCTCGGTATCGGAATTTTTGTGCTTGTTCCATTTTTGACAGCCATATCATGATTAGCACCGCTGATAATACGCCAGCCTGCTTTTTTTAATATACGCTCAAGTTCACGCTTTGTCATATTCTCTCCTTTTGATTATAACACGTAATATTACGTATGTCAAGTTTATTACTTGATACAAATTACCGCGACTTGACGCCCGGTGTGTTCCTTATGAGTCCGATAGGAGTAATACCTGTCGGAATTGCACACGGTACATTCGCCGGAAATGAATATGTTTTCGGGTCTTACGCCCTCGGCGGCGATCATATCCCTGTTCGCAGCCCATAAATCAACGTGGAACTTATCGTTCGGCTTCGGTATTCTGTATTTCTCATCAAAATTTTCAGCAGTGGCTCTGTCGACCTCAAAGCAGCAGACTCCTATGCTCGGTCCCACCGCCGCAATTATATCTTTAGGGTCGGTGCCGAATTTCTCCCGCATGAGCCTTACCGTCCTGCCGCCGATATTTTGCGCAGTGCCGCGCCAGCCGGCATGAGACGCAGCCGCAACCTTGTTGACCGGGTCGCAGAAAAGCAGCGGCACACAGTCGGCTGTAAATATTATAAGGGCTATACCTCTTTCGTTTGTGATAAGCCCGTCTATATCACGGATATCGCTGTCTATCTGAAATATGCCCTTTCCGCAGTCCATGGGCGTAACTATCCTTATATTGTTGGTGTGGGTCTGGCGGGCGCATACCGCGCGGCTTAAATCAAATCCCAGATCATCCGCCAGCAGCTCATAGTTCTTAAGTACGCTGTCCGGATCGTCGCCGACGCGGAAGCCGAAATTAAACCCCTCGATTTTGCCGCGGCTGACCCCGCCGCTGCGCCTTGAAAAGCCGTTGATAAACCCCGCGCCGTTCATTCTGCCGAGAGCTATGTAGCTGCGGCTGTCCTTGCTTATCTCACAAAATTCACTGTTCATTGCTTATAATTCTCCCTCAATATTCACCCGCATAACCCCGGTGACCTTTTTCGTTTTATTGTCAATTTCAAATATGCAGCCGCTTAGGCGGACATCGCCCTCTGTCTCCTTGGTGAACTTTACCCGCTTGCCCGACTTTATGAAATGCTCCAGCGCGACCTCTTTTTTTGTGCCGATCACCGAGTCCTTGACGCCGGTCATGCCCAAATCGGAAATATACCCGGTGCCGCCCGGCAAAATCTGCTCGTCCGCGGTCTGGACATGGGTGTGCGTCCCGAACACGATCTGGACTCTGCCGTCTAAGAAAAATCCCATCGCCCTCCGCTCGCTTGTTGCCTCGGCGTGCATATCAACTATTATAATATCGGTGTCTATTTTTTTAAGCGCCGCGTCAACCGCATGGAAGGGGCAGTCCGCCGGACCCATATTAACCCTGCCGACTAAGTTTATAACCGCGACCGAGGCAAAGCCCAAGTTCGTTTCAACATAACCTCTGCCCTCAAGCTCCGGCGGAAAGTTCAGCGGGCGCACAAGATGACGGTTTTCCTCCATGGCGATCTCTCCGTTTTTGCAGCTGAAAGTGTGATTGCCCATTGTGATAATATCCACGCCCCGCTCAACAAGACGATCTGCGATCTCCGGATTAATCCCGTTAGTCTCGGCGGCATTTTCACCGTTGGCAACCACAAAGTCGATATTATATTTTTTGCGTATTTTAAACAGGTTTCTGTATACGTACTCCCTGCCGCATCTGCCCACAATATCCCCTATCGCAAGTATTTTCATAGTATCTCTCCTATTTCTGAATTCTGCGCCGCGCCGCCTCATAAAGCAGCACGCCTGCAGCCACCGACGCATTAAGCGACTCCGCCTCGCCGAGCATCGGGATCTTCACCAGATAGTCGCACCTCTCCCTGACGATACGGCTCATGCCGCTGCCCTCGCTTCCGATCACTATGCCAAGCGCTCCGGACAGGTCACAATCAAAGTGAGACTGCTTTGCCGAAAGATCGGTGCCTGCGATCCAAAGCCCCGATTTTTTCAGCTTGTCGATTGCGGATGAAATGTTTGACACCCTTGCCACCAAAGTATGCTCTATTGCTCCGGCACTGACCTTAGCCACGGTAGAGGTAAGCCGAACGCTGCGGTTCTTTGGTATAATCACGCCGTGCGCACCCGCCGCGTTCGCGGTTCTGATTATGCTGCCTAAATTGTGCGGGTCGGTAATGCCGTCGCAAATCACGATCAGGGGCGGCTCGCCCTTGCTCTCAGCCTTTTTCAATATATCCTCAAGCTCTGCATAAGAATGTGCCGCAGCCAACGCGATCACACCCTGATGATTGGCGCCGCCGCACATTTTGTCCATACGGCGCAGATCGGCAAAATCGTATCTCACTCCGTTTTCCCTGGCAAGGTTCCGGATCTTTCCGATAACCGGATGATTGAGCTTCTCCTGAATATAAATCTTATCAATCGTCCGACCTGCGGCAAGAGCCTCGATAACCGGGTTCCTGCCGTATATTATATCGGTTCTGTCCTCAGCTGATTTATTATCGTTTCGGTTCATAAAATTACCTCTGTTTTGTTAATGATATTAAATTATATCATTCTTTATTCACATATTCAAGTATTGTAAACGAATACGGCTCAAGCGTTAACAGTTCGGACGCTGCAAATTCCTCGGTACGCGGGAATATATTATCCGAATTTTCGAAAGTGTTTTTTGACTCCGGTCCCGAAGCCGACAGCGTGTGTTTAACGCCGGAACTTTTAACATTAAGCCTGTCGTCGATTTGCAGCCGCACATCCGTAAATTCCGAAGTCGGATTTACCAGTTTGATTATCACGCAGCCGTTTTCACTCATTGACGCGGAATGGAACAAGTATCCGTCCGTCTCGGTTTTCAGTATATATTTCCCCGCATGGTTCGAGAACATCTTCTGAACATAATAATTCGGAGTTTTTACGATCTTTTCGCTGTCGAACCAGATCATATTCGGCGCCCAATGGCTGTCGGGCGGTCTTTTTGAAAACAGCGGAGCGTAAGATGCCATTTTGACCGCATCGCCGTTTTTTTCGACTCCGCACATAAACGCCGCCTCCGCGAGAGCGGAGATCATATTGTTATACTGTCTGCCGTTCTCGGTTTCGTATGCCTTTGCCGCGTATTCGCCCAGATATACCGGAACGCTGCGACCGCAGCCGTCATAAAAGCCGGTGTTTTCAAAGAACCACTCTTTTGTGTTGTAGTTATGCTCGTCTACCGCAAAGGCAAATTTCGGATTTTGCCGCACCGAACGCCTTATCCACGACCACGCTTCATCATAGCTCTGACCCTCCGCCTTGGGTCCGGAGGAGCAAATCAGGTCAATATCCGGATATTTTTCATGTATAAATTTTTCAAACGCCTCGTACCGGGCAAACCACAGATTATCCTCTGTCGCCCACTGCTCGTTCCCTATGCCTAAAAGATGCATATTAAACGGCTCCGGATGACCCATATCCGCCCGAACGGCGCCCCATCCGCAATCGGGGCTGCCGTCTGCGAACTCGATCAAATCAAGTGCGTCATTTATATATTCCATAAACTCATCGGTGTACCCGCCGAACTCGTCAAACAGCGGCACGGTCTCGGAAGTGTTATACTGGCACGCCATTGAAGCGTTAATTACCGGAAGCGGCTCGCAGCCTAAATACTCACAGAGCAGAAAATACTCGTAAAACCCGATCCCGAAGGTTTGGTTATAATCCGGTTGCTTAAATGCCCAACGGTTCCATGTCTGTTTCCGCTTGTCCAGGGGTCCGACCGTATCCTTCCAGCGATAACTGTTATTAAGGCAGTACCCCTCAACGACGCATCCGCCGGGGAACCGCAGAAAACCCGGCTCGATATCCTTCATAGCCTCGACCATGTCGCGTCTGAAAATTCCGAGCACCGCGTCGTCCGGCATAACAGAAACAGAAAATATGTCTATATATTCACTATCGGAAAGTTCGGGAAGCGTCAGTCTGAATTGGCAGTCCGGCGCTGTCTTTCCGCCGCAGATCACAGCCGTAAGCTGACCGTTCGCTCCCGCGCTGAGCCTGCCGCTTGCGGCAGCCAAGCCGTCCTTAACAAGCTCCGCATTAAATTTTCCGGCATAGTCTCCGAAATCAGCCCGAACAGCCGCCTTAAATTTTCTTCCCGCAGCGCAGTAAATTCCGCCGAACGCGTCATTAACAACCGCGGCGCCGCGCTCAGAACCGTAAAGACGCATAAACGAACGCCCGCCATTATCAACGTACTCAGCTCTGCCCGACTCGATATGCCAGCCGTAATCGGGAACGTTTTTGACGTCTGTCAAACGCTCTTTTTGTTTTCCTTCACGGCTCACATAATATTCAAATTCCGGTCTGACATGAGCAAACGAGCCGTTTTCTATCAGTTCGGCGTAAAGACCGCCGTCCGCGGCATGGCTCAGGTCCTCAAAAAACAGTCCTATCATGTCAGGATTTATCTCAGCGCATATTTCATTTGTTATACTAATCATTACAGGCATATAATATCATTCCCATTTAACTGATTTGAAAAAACGGGAGTCGGGGAACAATCCCCGACCCCCGGTCGGATCAAATATTTTTAGTGTGTGATTGTGTACAGTCCGTAAAGCATCTTTGAAGCCTCGGCTCTTGTAGCGGAATTGGTCGGATTAAAGTTTCCCTGATCGTCACCGCTTGCTATCTGCTTGGCAAACAGGAACGAAACCGCCTCGACCGCATAAGCGCTGATATTTGCAGAGTCGGGGAATTCATGGATCTCAACCGCGGGAGAACCCTGGGTCCTGTGGATTATAACCGCAATATCCTCGCGGGTAATATTGTCGCCGACTCCGAATGTTCCGTTATCGCGTCCGTTAATAATACCGTTTGCGGAAGCCGCGGCTATATACGGTGAATACCAATCGCCCGCGTCATCCGAAAATCCTGATGTGGCACTCTGGTCAACCTGATATCCCATAACGCCGACTATCATCTTTGCAAACTGCTCACGTGTAACGGGGCTTTGGGGGTCAAACAGACCGTCTCCGACTCCGTTTACTATGCCCATGTTATAAAGAGCGGTAATCGAGGGAACAGCCCACTCAACATTTCCGAGATCGGAGAATATAGCCGAGCCTATGGGAGACGACGGAATTCCTGTATTATTATTGTTGTTGTTGCTGTCCGAGCCGCCGTATGTCATGCCGCCGTTGTAATATGGATTGCCGCTGTTGTTATAAGTGCCGCCGTAGTTAGCGTTGCTTCCGTAAACAAAACTTACTCTTACATCGATTGTACCGCCGCCCTCGCTTATATATCTCTGAAGGTTCGTGTCTGAGATAGTAAACGAATTGCCGCTGATTTGTACAGTTCTGTTGTTTATTCTGAAATTACCGATAGTGTATCCCGACTGACATTGAATTTTAAATGTGAGAGAATCTCCGTCTCTGTATAATATATTGTCAAACTCATCATATGCAGATGAAGAGAATGCATCTATCGTACCCGATGCGGCGCCCGAAACTGTGACGCGTCCGCCGCGTTCAACGTTTACATACACGTTAAAATAACCGTCGTCAAAGTTGCCGCCCATCTTTTTAACAATCACATCGATCTGATCGGTGATCTCGTCAAGCTCTTCCTGCTCGTAAATAACATCGTCAAGAGCCGCGTTGGTAACATTATCTTCTCTGATCTGATTGTTTAAATATGTATATGCGTCCTTAAGGTCGGGAAGGATTTTCCTGGCTTCCGATATCAGATTTCTCAGTTCTCTGATGTCAGCCGCGTCATAATTTGAAGAGCTGCTGTTTGTGTATCTGGTTTCATAGGTAGATAAATTTTGTGTAACGTCATTATACTGCCTTGTCGCGTCGGAATAAAGCTGACTGGGAGACATCGGATCAACATCGGCATAAACGGTTATGTCGGACGCCGGCATTATCACATCTTTTGAAAAGCTGTTTGCGCTGTTTGTAATAAGCGCGCTTTTCTTGTCCGCAGAATCAAGATAGTACGCATCCACATAAATATATCCGCGTGAAGCCTTACCGGTGATGGTAACCCTCGTCTTTTCCGGCGCAGAAGTAGCCGAAGCCGTTATGTTTGAATTCGGCACTTCGGCAACATTGATCGCATATCTGACCGCTTCGGGAGTAGCACTCGGCGACGCCGTAGCGTTCGGATTTGCGGTCGCGTTCGGGTCTGCAGTCGCGTTCGGGTCAGCTGTGCCTTCGGGAGACACGGTCGCGTTCGGATCCGCCGTTGCGTTAGGGTCTGCCGTGCCTTCGGGAACCGCAGTCGCGTCCGGCTCCGCTGT
This sequence comes from uncultured Monoglobus sp., assembly GCA_947624495.1. Taxonomy (GTDB): domain Bacteria; phylum Bacillota; class Clostridia; order Monoglobales; family Monoglobaceae; genus Monoglobus. Next base: position 12,283 of record CANQKP010000026.1, read on the forward strand.
GGCATCCGGATCAGCCGTTACGTCCGGATCCTCCGTGGTCTCCGGCTCCGCTGTGGTTTCCGGGTCATCTGTTGCATCGGGATCAGGTGTGGCTTGCGTTTCATCCGCAGCATATGCCGACCCGTTATCGGCGTGAGCCGCCGCAAACGACATAATCGGGAATACAGAAACGATCATGCATATTGCGAGCATAATCGCAAGACTTCTCAGGTATTTCATATTCATTCCTCCAAAAAATTAAATTACAACTTAAGTTTTAACACAATTTTCACCATAAGTCAAGAGGTTTTAAAAATTGTTATAAATTGTTACCTAAAAGAAATAATAACCGGCGTCAGAACACACTGTTTATTATACGTATTATATCGTTCCATGTGACGTACAGCATCAGACCTATCAGCAGGATAAATCCCACAAAATGGACATATCCTTCCTTCTCTCTCGGAATGGGGCGCCTGAATATTATTTCAAACAATACAAACAATATTCTTCCGCCGTCCAGCGCCGGAAGCGGCAGCAGGTTCATAACACCGATATTGACCGCCAAAAATCCTGCAAGGAATATGAGATCCATAAATCCGCTTTGAGCCGCCGTGTTCATCGCAGACACAACACCCACGGGTCCTGACAGATCCGACACTCCCGCCTCTCCGGTAAACAACATTCCCAGTGAGACAAACACCAGCTTTACCATCCAAACCGTCTGAAAAATGCCCTCGTGCAGCACGGTCAGCGGATTTACCGAATTTTGTTTTATGGTAAATCCTACCAAATAATACGGGCTGCCGTCCTCAAGAGTCATCTCCATAGGCGTAAATTTCTCGGTGTGGGTTTTGCCGTCACGCTTAAACTCAAGCTCGCACTCGCCGCTGCCGTCGTACATTCCCAGTTCAAACGAAAGGTCGCGTCTGATATTAACGCGCGTTCCGTTGATCCCCGTAATTTTGTCGCCCGGCTGGAGGAACCTTGCCGCGTCGCTCTGCGCCTCGACGCTCTCGACCGTTGTGGAAGGTATTCCGCCGATTTGATGCGCCGAGACCATAACTATGATCGTTACCACGATAAATCCCAGCAAAACGTTCATGGCGGCGCCGGCAGCGAGAATTATGATCCTCTGCCACGGTTTTTTATTGTTAAAGGCTCCGGGATCCTCCGGCTTATCCTCATCCTCGCCTTCCATCGCGCAAAATCCGCCCATTGGCACCGCGCGGACCGAGTACAGGGTGCGCCTGCCCTGCTTTTTGTATATGGCGGGTCCCATGCCTATCGCGAACTCGTTTACCGTTACACCGAATATTCTCGCCGCTACAAAATGTCCGAATTCATGTACGAAAATAATTACGCCGAAAATCAGTATCGCCGCAATTATTGTTAATACCGCTGACATATTTCGCGCACCTCTCTGTCTGTCTCTATTATATCCTCAATTGACGGGTTTTCTATAAGCGCCGCGGAGTCCATCGCCTTTTCCACAATTTCGGCTATCTCAAGAAATCCGATCCCGCCGCGCAGGAACTTCCGCACCGCCACCTCATTGGCGGCATTCATGACCGTCGGCATTGTCCCGCCCGTTTTGCCAGCCCGCACCGCGAGATCGAGGCAGCGGAAGGTCTTTCGGTCAGGTTTGAAAAACGTCATTTTGCCAAGGTCGCTGAACGACACCTCACTATCCGGAGACGGAAGCCGCTCCGGATACGTAAACGCGTACTGGATAGGGTGCTTCATCGAAGGGAGCGACAACTGAGCGATTATGCTCTTGTCCCTGAACTCCACCATTGAGTGGATTATACTCTCTCGGTGGACCACCACCTCAATATCATCGATCTCGGTACCAAACAGCCACTTTGCCTCCAAAACCTCAAGTCCCTTGTTCATCAGCGTGGCGCTGTCTATTGTTATTTTTGCGCCCATTGTCCAGTTTGGGTGCTTTAAGGCGTCGTCCTTTGTAACGTTCTTAAGCTCCTCCGCGGTTTTCCCGAAAAACGGTCCCCCGCTGGCGGTAAGCAGGATTTTTTTGACCTCGCTCCGCTTTCCGCCATGCAGGCTCTGGAATATCGCCGAATGCTCGCTGTCGACCGGCAGCAGTCTGACGCCGCAGCGCTTTATCGCGTCCATAAAAAGTCCGCCGGCGGTCACCAGCGTTTCCTTATTGGCAAGCGCAATATCCTTGCCCTGCTCTATCGCGTGCATGGTCGGGACCAATCCCGCAAAACCGACTATGGACGAAAGCACCATGTCCGCGCTGCTTTCGGTCGCCGCTTCGATAAGACCCTCGTCGCCGGCGGCAACGCGCACATCGGTATCGGCAAGGCGCAGCTTAAGCTCCTTCGCGCGGGTCTCGTCATGCACAGCCGCGATTTTCGGTCTGTATTTTCTTGCCTGCCGCTCCAGCAAATCAATATTGCTGCCGGCGGACACGGCGGTAATCTCAATTTCTTTTATGCCCTTAAGGTCGTCGGCAACCAAAAGCGCCTGGGTCCCGATTGAACCGGTGGAACCCAGTATAGAGACTCTCAGCCTTTCATTCGGCGTTTTATTCATTATATCACCGCTTTCCGTAATTAATACCATAAATTAAGCGGCAAGAGAAAAGTCAGCAACCGTTCCCCCTTGCCGCAGTTTTTCGATTTAAACAAACAAACTTATCTGCGATACAAACAAAAAAATTGTCGGCGCGGCAAGCACAATACTGTCGCATCTGTCGAGCATTCCGCCGTGACCCGGAAACAGGTTCCCGAAATCCTTGATACCGAACTGCCGCTTTATCAGCGACGCGGTAAGGTCGCCGACCTGAGCCATCACCGAGACTATAACTCCCAAAACAAACGTGACGCCGTAGCTCATTCTCATGCCGTACAGAAATCCGCCGAAGAACAGGTTCACAATAAGCGCGAACAGCAGAAATCCGAGTCCGCAGAGCACAACACCTCCGATTGCTCCCTCGACCGTCTTTTTGGGGCTTATGGAAGGACACAGCTTGTGCTTTCCAAAAAGTGTACCCGCAAAGTACGCGCCGCTGTCGGTCACAAACGAGCCGACAAACACCAGCCAGACCATAAAGTTTCCAAACTCAAGCCGCTTGATAAAAAGCAGATTTGAGAGCAAAAACGGAATGTAGATTAGCCCCATTATCAGCATTGCTATGTCGGTTATCCGTATCTGTCGGTCACTGAAAAGCATAAGAACGAACAGCACCGTCAAATACAAAAAAGCGCAGGTCATGATCTGCACCGGCTCAAGATACGCGCACAAAGGCAGCACCGCCGTACCCAGCAGTCCGAAGAAGCATAAAGCCTTGTGCCGCTTCAGCAGCCCGACAGCGCCGCAGAACTCGTACATTCCGATTACGGAGCATATGATAAGTGCTATCAGCATCACCCAGGCAGGGGCAAGCAAAATCAGGATAATAACCGGAATTCCCACAACCGCGGTGAGAACCCTAAGCTTCAAACTCGGTTTCATTGCGTTCCTCCAATGCAAACTCCCTATTTATCACACATTTCCGAAACGCCGGTCGCGCTTCTGGAAATCTATAATCGCCCGCTCCATATCCTTGTCCTTAAAATCGGGCCAGCATATATCACTGTACCAGAATTCGGCGTAAGCCGCCTGCCACAGCAGGAAGTTGGACAGACGCTTCTCGCCGCTCGGACGGATTATCAAGTCAACCTCCGGCAGGTTAGCCGTATACATATATTTTCCGAAATAATCCTCATCTATATCATCCGGCGAGATTTTTCCGGCTTTGACATCCTCCGCCGTCTTTCGTGCGGCACGGACGATTTCATCTCTGCCGCCGTAATTCAGCGCAATATTAAGCACCATGCCGTCGCCGGGGGCGGTTACCTCCTCGGCATGGATGATTGCCGCTTTGATTTTGTCGGAAAACGGGGTCCTGTCGCCGCTTATCTGGAGCCGCATATTACGGTTTTTGAACTTTTCCTCAACTGTGAGCAGATAGCTGTACAGCAAATCCATAAGAGCGTCAACCTCTTTCTGCGGTCTGCTCCAGTTCTCGGTGGAAAACGCGTACACCGTGAGCGCCTTTACGCCGATCGAGCCGCAGTAGTCGCACATCTTTTCAAGGTTGTCTGCGCCCGCCTTGTGACCGGCGCTGCGCGGCAGACCTCTGCGCTTTGCCCAGCGTCCGTTTCCGTCCATTATAACACCGATATGAGCGGGAATACGGCTCATGTCCAGCTCCTCCCGCTCCGGTCTCCTACCTCTTTTTCTGAAAAACACAGCCTTATACCTCGGAGATCTCCGCTTCCTTCTCTTTAACGATAACGCCGATCTGCTTTATAAACTTGTCCGTAAGCTTTTGGATATCGTCCTCAAGGTCAGCCAGACCGTCCTCGGTAACTTCGCCCGCTTTTTTCTGTTTCTTGAACCGCTCTATCGCGTCACGTCTCACACCGCGCACCGCGACCTTGGCATCTTCTCCGCGCTTTGAAACCTGCTTCACAAGCTCCTTTCTCCTCTCGCCGTCCAGAGGCGGGAACACAAGACGGATAACCTTGCCGTCGTTGTTGGGATTGATGCCTATATCCGAAGCGTTGATAGCGCGCTCGATCGCCTTGAGCAGCGTGGCGTCCCATGGCTGAATGATGATCATTCTCGCCTCCGGAACAGATATTGTGCCGACCTGCGCAAGCGGCGTCGGAGCGCCGTAATACTCTACCGTTACCTTGTCCAAAATCGCGGGATTAGCTCTGCCCGCGCGTATCTGCGACAAGTCCCTCTCCAATGCCGATATTGCTTTTTCCATCCTTTTTTCAGCTTCCTGCATAACACTCTTCCTTTCTGTATTATTTGTATTAATTCCGGCTAAACGACTGATAACGGGCATTAAACCCGATAATATTATGTTATGAAACAACCGTGCCGATATTTTCGCCGCACAGCACCTTTACTATGTTTTCCGGATCGTCCAGTCCGAAAACCAAAAGCGGTATGTTGTTGTCCATGCACAGCGTGGCTGCCGTGGTGTCCATAACTCCCAAACCCTTGTTGAGAACATCCATAAACGTAAGCTTGTCAAACTTTTTGGCGTTCGGATTTTTGTTGGGGTCGCTGTCATACACGCCGTCAATTTTTTTAGCGAGCAGTATAACCTCGGCTCCTATCTCCGCAGCCCTGAGCGCCGCCGCGGTATCGGTCGAAAAGAACGGGTTTCCGGTGCCGCAGCCGAATATCACGACCTTGCCCCTTGAGAGGTGGGCGCCCGCTCTGAGCCTTATGTACGGCTCTGCGATCTGCCGCATCTCTATGGCGGTCTGCACCCTCGCCTCAACGCCGATACGCTCCAAAGCGTCCAGCATAGCGAGGCAGTTTATGACCGTCGCGAGCATTCCCATATGATCCGCTCTTGAGCGGTCCATCGCCGCGCCGTCTCTTCCGCGCCAGAAGTTGCCTCCGCCTATCACAATCCCGATCTCGCAGCCCATGTCATAGCAGCGCTTTATCTGCTTGGCTATAGTTTCGACAGTGTCATGGTCAAGACCAAATCCCTCTGCCCCGGCGAGCGCCTCTCCGCTGAGCTTTAACATAATCCTTTTGTATTTTGGTTTCATAACGCATTCTCCTTTCGCGGTCATGGGAACTTATATATAAAGCTGTTATTCATTCTCCGTTTAGTCGTCATCCAAATCCGAGTCGTCCCGGCTTGAGCTGCGGCTGCCTGAGCCGCTTGAGCTTGAATTTTCCGAACTGCTGCGGGACGGCGCTGCGGAGCTGCTGCGCTTTTTATAGGTGTCAAGCTCCGCCTTAACAACATCAAGCTGATCCTGAAGCAGCCGGGTGTCGTTCTTAAGCTTCGTGTTTTCATCGGTAAGGGTCTGGACAAGCTCGTCCCTCTCCTCCACCGGGTTCATGATCAAGTTAAACGAAAACACAAACGCAGCCAGAAAAAACGACAGGCAAAGCAGTATTATGCCTATAACAAGCAGAGGTCTGCTGCCTCTTTCGGGCTTTTTCTTTCCGCCGTACTCCGAATAATAATTATCACTCATCTTAAAATCCTCTCATTAATATCAATACTCAATATTTGTTTTTCATCTAATTCATCAGCCAATCACCGAAGGAACCCAAGTTAAGCACTCCTGTGACAAGCAGCGTCATAATAAGACCGCTTGTCATTATTCCGAGCAGCACCGCGGGCAGCGCGTACCTCGCCCTCATATCAAGCAATCCGGCTATCATTGAGCCGGTCCAGGCGCCGGTGGTGGGAAACGGTATCGCCACGAACACATATATCGCAACCGCCGCTGCTCTCGCGCTCTTACGTGAGATGTCCCCCGCCTTGCGGTGCGTCCTGTCCTCAAGCCAGCGGGCAAACCTTCCAAGCAGCTTTGTACGTTTCAGCCATTTTATAAGCGGTCTGAACGCGAACAATATAAAAGGCGCCGGCAAAAAGTTGGCTATAACGGATATTCCGTATATTTTTAAAATATTTATCAATGTATGGTCGACCTGGGACAGCCCGTATATTATTGAACCTCTGATTTCCGATATAGGCATTACCGCCAAAACAAACGTCATCAGATACGTCAGAGTTGTTTCCGTCATATTTTCCTCCGGTTTACATAATAACAAAATATTGCTTGTTTCGTAATATTATATCATGAAAACGCTTCCATAGCAAGATATTTTATGTAAACATTTATTTAATTTTGCAATTTTTTTGAGTAAGCGTGCCGCGGCATAACAGTATCATCTTCCGCGGCGGCTGTTTTTGCCGTATACCCGTCTGCGGCGCTCTGCAATTTTAATATTCCTGCGTATGTTGACTATCATATACACAATAAATATCAACAGCGCGGCAGCCAGGACTATAACTATCACTCTGACTGCGGTAAAGCTCCATATGAAGCTGAAGAACTGCATAAGAAATCCCAGCGGGTGGCGCTTTACTCCGTTGTCGGCTATAAGCGTACCGCTGCCGACGACATTACCGTCAAGCACCACATTGACGGTGCCTATCTCATCACCCGCGTTTACCGGCGCAGCAATATACTCGGCAGTCTGCGGCTCTAAAACCAAATCATCGGGCGACGCGTCCTCCGGAATTGTGACCAAAATGTCGCTGTCGACCGACAGGGTCGTGTGATCTGTGCCGGAGCCGAACTTGACCTTGATCTCGCTTATCATATCGCCTTTTTTCACAGCTGTGACCGCTTTGTTATTGTCAAGAGCATACTTCAGCATATTTCTTGAGTCTAAGTGACGGTCGTCCTCGCCGCCGCCTTTCATAAGCACGCTTATCACCTCAAGATCTCCCTCTCTTGCCGCTGCGACAAGGCAGTACCCCGCCTGGGATGTGTGTCCCGTCTTAACGCCGACGGCATTCGGATAGTAGTAATTCCCGTACCTTAAGGTGGACAAAAGTCCGTTGGTGCTTATAAATGTTCGGGTCGAGGTTTTGTCGGTCGCCGGTATGACTACCTTGGCGGTGGAGACGATCTCACGGAAGGTTTTGTTCTTCATTGCCTCGGCGGTGAGCTTCGCCAGGTCCGCCGCGGTGGTATACTGGTTATCGTCATGCAGACCATGCGGATTAACGTAGTTGGTGCCGGTAAGCTCCAGCTCCGCCGCCTTGTCGTTCATGCGCTGGACAAAAGTGGGTATGTCGCCGCATACCACTATCGCCAAAGCCTGAGCCGCGTCGTTTCCGGACTGGACAAGCAGACCCTGAAGCAGCTGCTCCACAGTCATTGCCTCGCCTTCCTTAAGCAGCATACTTGAACCGTCCGCAGGCAGGTCAACCAGCATTTCGGGCATGATAAGGAAGGATGAGTTAAGATTTATCTCGCCGCGCTCAATCGCCTCAAGGGTCAGCAGCGCGGTCATGATCTTTGTAGTGCTTGCGGGATATACGCGCTCATTCGAGTTTTGCTCAAACATCACCTCGCCGTTTAGAGTGTTGACAAGTATCGCACATTCGTTTTCGTTTAAAATCGGTCGTCCGTTCTCGCCTACTCTCGGGTCGGGAGTGGGAGTCGCCTCCGCCTCGTCATCAGCGTCCGAATTCTCATCGGACACCTCGTCATCAGCGTCCAAATCCTCATCGGATACCGAGGCTCTTTTATTACCGCTGTTTTTATCGTCTTGCTCGTCATCAACGCTGCTTTTGGCGCTTGAAGATGAATTCCTGCTTCCGCGTATGGTTCCGCTTTCGCGCCCGCTGTCCTGTTCCGCTGCCTGAGGGGGATCGACCTCATCGTCCGGCGCGGCAAATGCCGCGGGGTATGCGCTCAGCATAACTGCGCTAATCACAAACGCGGCAAGCGCCGCAGCAGCTCTTTTATATCCGATAAACCATCTTTGGTGTTTCACTTCTTAAGTTTCTCCTTTCTTTCCCTCTCAGCCTGAGACAGCCGTATGTAGTTCGGCACAAGCTCATCAAAGCTCACGGTGTTCCCCGCGGCGTACATCTCCGCGCCCAGAACAGCCACCGATGCGGCGGAGTTAAGGTGCGAATTAGGCGGCGCGAATGCCGCAAAGCTTCCCATTTTTTCTGTTATCGCATCCCTGTGGACCAAAACGCCGTCGCCCAGAAACAGAGTTTTTTTGCCGTCAAGCTCTTCAAGCAATTCGTCAAGCCCGACCGCCCTGTCGTCCGTCAGTCTTAAGAGGCTGCCGTCTCCGCTGAACGAGGCAGTGTAGACCTGGTTTCGCCGCGCGTCTAAAATCGGGCAGATCACGCCGTCAAAAAATCTTACGTTGTTAGATCGGTAGAGCGTCGTGTACCGCCGCGCAT
>CANQKP010000027.1 GCA_947624495.1 uncultured Monoglobus sp.
CGGGGTGGAGCAGTTCGGTAGCTCGTCGGGCTCATAACCCGAAGGTCGGGGGTTCAAATCCCTCCCCCGCAACCACAAATTTCGGAGCAGGCGCAGCTTGCTCCTATTTTAAAAATTTCGGGGCATTAGCGCAGCTGGGAGCGCACAACACTGGCAGTGTTGGGGTCAGGGGTTCGAATCCCCTATGCTCCACCACGTCGGAGCAAAGTTCGCTTTGCTCCGACTTTCTTTAAAAAAGAAAGTCATTCGCCTGCTCCCTTACTCCTCCTTCTTCCCAAAAAGCCTTTCAGACTTTTTGGGAGCCCTGTTATATAATGTAACTTATTTCATAAATGCGGCTTTTCTTTACCGGCTGACGCTCCTTTTTCTTGCAAACCTACTTTTTACAAACATAAATATATATTACAGCGTGTAGAAAAAACCTGTTTTTCAAAATTATAATAGACCGCAGCTTAATTAAAGATTATTAACAATGCTTTTTAGATAGATAGTAATAATATATATATAATATTATTTATTATTGGTTGAGGCTGGTGCTGTAGGGGCGGTGGAAAATGTATAAAACTTCTATACTTTATATTTTAACTTAATTTTAAAAGGTTTATAACATATTTGTAAACAGTTTGAAATTTTAACATTTTCTACACAAAAGTTTTAGTCAAAAATTTGTCCACATTTTTTCCACTGTTTATTAGTATGCAAAATGTTTGTATTGATTTATTTTGAATAATATGTTAGAATTTATCTGAGGTGATTAAATATGAAAAAACTATTATTTATTATGATTATTGTATTTTCCGTATTGTCAGCGGCTCAAGCCGGCTTTTCCGAGAGTTATGAACTACCGGAGGGCATTTTAAAGGTAGATGAGGATGAAAGCTTCATATATTGTCATGACGAATTAAATATGCTCTATATCTATGACAAAGAATTAAATCCGATAATTCAGGGCGAGTATAATTACAGTACAAATAAATTTAAAGACGGTGTTTTGCTTGTTTCAAAAACGTTTTCGGATGAAAACGGCTCATATGTGCTGTATGGATTTATTGATATTTACGGCAATATTGCAGTCGACGCGGCATATTCTTTTTTAAGTGAACCGGTTTCCGGTAAAATTGTGGGAATTTTAAACGGAAAAACCTATCTTATAAATACCCGTGGCGAGATGATAAACTGTTTCGGCGGAGTTTACGGATATTTCGGCGACTTTGTAAACGGCCACGCCGTGGTTCGTGATGAGCCTCTGGCGGGAAAATGTTATCTCGGCAAAAATGAATTTTCGGCTTTAAATCTGCCCGAAGGAGCTCCTGTTTCGGTGACAAATCCGTCGGCGGCGCAGCCTTATCTTGAAGAAAACGCCGATTTGTGTCAAGGCGGATATTATATTATTGACGAGAGCGGCAATGTTTTGATAGATGATCTGTCGGTTGATATTGATGTTATAAATGTGAGACACGGCTCCGGCGCGCCCGGAGATCCGCCGTCATATAAGGTTGACGTTGTTATGCATATTCCGGAGTTTAACGAATTCGGGATAATGATAGTAAGACGCGGAAACGCCTATGATATTTTAAATTCAGACGGCGCTCTTTATACCGGATTTAATATATTAAATTATAAAATTGTAAATTATAAGATATTGGCGACTCTTATTAATCCTGACAGCTTCGGCAGCACATTTTACTGCTTTAATATGGCGGGCGAGCTAATGTATAGCAATAATTTTGAGTATGTTTATAATACCGGTGAAATAAGGCTTGCGAATAATAAAGATGAAACAGCGTATCTGATAAAGAGCGGCGGTAAATTCGGCGTTATCAGTGAAAGCGGGTATTTTTACTATCCGCCGGAGTATGATATTATAATTCCGTCGGACATAGATTATAATTACTTATTTGTATTAAAGGACGGAAAATACGGCGTGCTTACCATGTACGGAGAACTTATAGAGCCTAAATTTGACGAGCTTTATCTCAGTGAAAGTTATGAATCTTATTTAACTTATTCAAAAGGCTTTATTTTAAAGGCAAGAGAGGGAAACATATTTTATGCGGTAAACTTAGATAATTTATATCAGGTGTGCGTAGAGTGCGACGATCTTAATATATTGCCGAAAAGCGATTATGTTGCCGTTAAAAAGGACGGAAAATACGGACTTATGAATTATAATAATGAGGTAGTTGTTTCTTTTGAATATGACGAAATTAAACAGAATGTTTATAAATATGGAAATAACGCTTTGCTTAAGTCAAATAATAAAGAGAGAGCGGTAAATCTTGAAACGGGATATATTACGGATGAATATGACTGTATTGAATTATTTGATTATAATGTAAAATATGTTGAAGATACAAATAAAGATAAAAATCATTTTATGTGTGCCGCCTATACAAACAATAAAATCAGAATTATTGACCTAAAGACACAAAAGCAATCCGAGTATTATGATTATGACTATACCTATCATTTTCAAATACACAGCAGAAAATTAGGCGAGAATAGTTATGATAATGTATTTATAGTCGCAAAGGACGGAAAATCCGGCGTTATAGATAAGGATTTTAATATAATAATCCCGATTTTATATGACAGGGTATATTATGAAAATTTATTACCGATGAATTATATATTGGTAATGAACAATAACAAATACGGTGCGTTTGACGCATTAAACGGCAATGTTTTGCTTCCGGTTGAATATGATAAGATTATATATACGGATATAGATAGCAGCATACTTGAAATAAGTAAAGACGGCAAAACAGAACAGGTCGATATACTTAAGCTAAGAGACGGGGCTAATTTCTCAAAAAGTCGATCAGGATAACAGCCATCCATATTATGCCCAAAAATCCCATGATAAAATATATATTTTTGACCAGAAAGGCAAAGTTGATCATTGAAAACGGAAGAAGAGCTGAAAAAATTATAACCGAATAAATCGCACGGCTGAGCGCGGTCCTGGGTTTAAAATACGAGAGAATTCCATATCCTTCGGACACCGCTGTGGTGAATATTGAAAATATAAGGCAGAGGGAATACAGATCTTTTAAATTATCGTTGATCATTCCGGCAAGCTTTTGAAGCGGAAAGCTTTCATACCATACCGCGCTGAAATTTGTGCTGACAGCCAGCCACACGATAAATATTAGCAGACCAATGAGCAGACCGGCGGCAAATGAGCTTATAAGTATAGTTTTATCGCCGCCGATATCCTTTGATGCGGGAGACAGGACTGACGCCGCGGTCAAAGTGTTGTAGCTGACGTAGCAGACCGCGAGCAAAAGCATATTTCGATTTGCTCCGGTAAACATAGCCGCGGGATTAAAAGCGGGGGAGGAAGTCTTTTTGAGTATCGACACCACACATATGAGGGTTATTATTACTATAATTATAGGAACCAGCGCAATATTTATTGCCGCTATGCCTTTTATATCAAAAATAAATACGACCGTGCAGCAAACTGCAAGCATTATAGAGCCAAACAGCTTAGGAGATGAAAAAATTGACGATATGATTTCGCCGCATGAAGAAAGCATGACGATAAGACCTACCGTAAGGTCGGCAAAAATAAGGCATAAAAATAATTTTTGCAGAATTTTTGAAAATGAAAGCGTGTGTTTTACATAATCCGATATATTATAAAGTTCGTATTTTGCGGATTTTCTAAGTATGGCGCAGCATACAAATATAAAAAGCAGCGAGGCGACAACTATTCCGGTATAGTCGGTATTTGAACAGAAATTAAAATATTCGCAAATTTCTCTTCCGGACGCAAAGCCCGCGCCGATTATGAGACCGATATATATAAAAATTATTTTTATGTAATTCATAAACTTCTCCCTTAAGTATATATAGTTGTTTAAGATTATATTTTTACTATATATTGTGGACAAGTTTTTTATGTTTAAATATTTCAAAAATTTTCAAAAAAATTGTTGACAAGTTTGATAAAATGTGTTAAGATAATTATTGCCTCTCAAGAGGCTTTATTTGTGTTATGAATTTGAGGTGAAATTATGCAAACAAAGATTACGTTAGCGTGCACGGAGTGCAAGCAGAGAAACTACGATACTACTAAAAACAAGCAGAACTGTCCCGACAGAATTGAAATGAAGAAGTATTGCAGATTTTGCAGGAAGCACACTGTTCACAAGGAAACAAGATAATTGAGGTGTAAAAAATGGAAAAGACAAAGTTAAGCTTTTTTCAGAGAATTACAAAATATGTGAAAGAAGTTAAGTCCGAAATGAAGAAGGTTGTATGGCCCACCTTTAAGAAGGTGAGACAGAACACTCTTGTTGTTATGCTCTATGTTCTCATTATCGGTATAGTTATCTGGATTTTGGACGCTCTGTTTACATGGGGTATGTCATTTATTATTAACAGATAAAAGTAAGGTGATTATTTATGGCTGACAATAAAGCTAAATGGTATGTTGCCCATACCTATTCCGGATATGAGAATAAGGTAATGGACGATATTTTAAAAACCGTTGAGAACCGTGGTATGGAGGACGTTATCCAGGATGTAAAGGTACCGATGGAAGAGGTCACCGAGATCAAGGATAACAAGAAAAAGGTCACGGAGCGGAAAATATTTCCCAGCTACGTTATGGTGAAGATGATCATGAATGACGAGAGCTGGTATGTTGTCCGCAACTGCCGCGGCGTTACCGGATTTGTAGGTCCCGGTTCAAAGCCTGTTGCGCTTACCGATGAAGAGATCGAAAAAATGGGTCTTGAGCATAAGACTATCAAGATCGACTATAATGTCGGCGACAGCATCAGGGTCAAGTACGGTGCGCTTGAGGGATTTCTCGGCGTAATCACGGATATTAACTTCGAAAAGAAGAAGGTTAAGGTCAAGGTTTCGATGTTCGGCAGAGACACCGATGTTGATCTTGAGTTTAATCAGATCGAATCGATTGCATAAATTTGTTACCCACACGGATAATTCCGTTTATATATACCTAATTCAGGTTAGGTCTGTGGGAGGGCGTTAGCCCGATAATACCACTAATGTGTACGAGGAGGTGTATTCACATGGCACAGAAAATCACAGGTTACATTAAGCTGCAGATCCCGGCAGGTAAGGCAACTCCCGCGCCTCCGGTAGGTCCCGCTCTCGGTCAGCACGGCGTGAACATTATGGACTTTACCAAGCAGTTTAACGAAAAGACGAAGAATGATATGGGAACCGTTATACCCGTTGTTATTACGGTATATCAGGACAGATCGTTCACGTTTATCACAAAAACTCCGCCGGCGCCGGTTCTTATCAAAAAGGCGTGCGGTATCGAAAAGGCTTCGGGAGTTCCCAATAAGACAAAGGTTGCTCAGCTTAAGAAGGCTGATCTTCAGGCTATTGCCGAGAAGAAGATGCCCGATCTTAATGCGGCTTCGCTTGAGTCCGCAATGTCTATGATTGCCGGCACAGCCCGCTCAATGGGAATTACGGTAGAGGAGTAATCCGAAATCTTTCGGTTTTAAACAATGTAGTGGGAGGAATTTTGAATTCTGTATAACCACAGAGGAGGATTTTATTTATGAAGAAAGGTAAAAAGTATCAGGAAGCTTCAAAGCTCATTGAAAAGGGCAAGCTTTATGATCCCGCTGAGGCTTTGCAGCTGGTTTGCAAGACCGCTACGGCGAAGTTTGACGAGACTATCGAACTTCACGCAAAGCTGGGCGTTGACTCAAGACACGCCGATCAGCAGGTAAGAGGCGCTGTTGTGCTTCCTAACGGAACGGGTAAGAGCATAAAAATTCTCGTGTTTGCCCGTGATGATAAGGCTGAGGCAGCAAAGGCTGCCGGCGCCGATTATGTAGGAGCCGAGGATATGGCTCAGAAAATTCAGACCGAGAACTGGTTTGATTTTGACGTTGTTATCGCAAGCCCCGATATGATGGGCGTTGTCGGCAGAATTGGTAGAATACTCGGTCCTAAGGGTCTTATGCCTAACCCCAAGGCGGGTACGGTTACTCCGGATGTCGCCAAGGCGGTTGAAGAGGCTAAAGCCGGTAAGATCGAGTACAGACTGGACAAGGCTAACATTATCCACTGTCCTATCGGCAAGGCGTCGTTCGGTCCCGAAAAGCTTCAGGAGAACTTTAAGGTTCTTATGAACGCTCTTATCAAGGCTAAACCGGCGGCTGCAAAAGGCGTTTACTTAAGATCCGTTACCATTGCTTCGACAATGGGTCCCGGTGTTAAGATCGCCGCAAATAAATTAGCTGAATAAATTTATTCTTGACAAATACTCAGCTATGTGCTAAAATATGTATTTGTCAGCATATTTTCCGCAGACAGCAGGTGGCGCGAGCCGTAAATCCTGCCGAGGATGATATATTATTTGATATTTTATATTGCGTAATATTATCCCTCGTTTGTTTGCGAGGGATTTTTTACGGAAGGAGGATATTTAATGCCAAGCGCAAAAGTATTGGAAAGCAAGAAAGCAATGGTTGCTCAGCTGGTTGACAGACTTAAGAATTCTCAGGCAGGCGTGCTTGCAGACTACAGAGGTCTTACTGTTGACGAGGATACCGATCTTCGCCGCAAGCTCCGTGAAGCGGGAGTTCAGTACACCGTTTTAAAGAACAGCATTATAAGATTTGCTGTTAAGGAAGTCGGTCTTGAAGGTCTTGAGGATATTCTTGAAGGTCCCACAGCTATCGCAACAAGCGATACCGACGCGGTTTCAGCCGCAAAGGTTATCTGCGACTTTGCAAAGAAGAATGAACTGCTCGAAGTTAAGGGCGGATTTGTTGATGGAAACGTGATCTCGGTCGATGAGGTCAAGAAGTACGCTTCCATTCCTTCAAAGGAAGTTCTTATTTCGAAGATGATGGGTTCTCTGCAGTCGCCTATCAGCGCTCTCGCACGTACTCTGCAGGCTATTGTGGACGAGGAGGCTACTCCCGGTCATGCTGCAGCAGAGGAAGCTCCGGCAGCGGAGGAGGCTACAGCGGCAGAAGAGGCATCCGCTGCGGAAGCACCGGCAGCCGAAGCTGCGCCGGCGGAAGCCGCACCCACGGAAGCTGCACCTGCAGAATAGTAGCGGAAATGACCGCTTGCAGCCGGCTTAAAAAGCAGCCGCTGCGCAAATAAAATTTGTAAACAAATCTAAGAAAATATTTTAGGAGGATAAAAAAATGGCTGATATTACAAAAATTCTTGATGAAATCAAGGAACTTACACTTGTTGAAGTTAATGATCTGGTAAAGGCACTGGAAGAAGAATTCGGCGTAAGCGCTGCCGCTCCCGTTATGGTTGCAGGCGGAGCCGGCGATGCCGGTGCTGCGGCTGCTGAGCAGACTGAGTTTGACGTAATTCTTACCGGTGCGGGCGCTCAGAAGATCAAGGTTATTAAGGTTGTTCGTGAGATCACAAGCCTCGGTCTGGCTGACGCTAAGGCTCTTGTTGACGGCGCTCCCAAGCCCGTTAAGGAAGGCGTTTCCAAAGAGGAAGCAGAAGAGATCAAGACCAAGCTCGAAGAGGTTGGCGCACAGGTTGAGCTTAAATAAGTTTGGCATTTTATCAAAAGGGGCTGTATCGTTTTGATACAGCCCTTTAAATTCAGAGGTATATATGAAAATAGTTATTCAAAGAGTTACAAATGCATCGGTGGAGGTCAATGGAGAGACCATCGGAAGCATTGGACGCGGATTTTTGATACTTCTCGGCGTTTCAAACGACGATACAAAGGAAAAAGTTGAAAAAGCGGTTCAGAAGATTTTCAAGCTGCGCATATTTTCCGACGAAAACAGAAAGACAAACCTCTCAATCGGCGATGTAGACGGAGAGGTGTTGGTCGTGTCGCAGTTCACACTTTATGCTGACTGCCGCAAGGGGAACCGCCCCTCGTTTATCGGCGCGGGTGCGCCGGACCATGCGGACTCGCTCTATGAGTATTTTATTGAATATTCAAAAAAATATTTCGCCAAGGTGGAGCACGGTGTTTTCGGCGCCGATATGAAGGTCAGCCTTATAAACGACGGTCCGTTTACCGTCGTTATTGAGGACGGAAACGGACTGTAATTTATTATTTAAGATTTAAAAATTCCAGCAGTTCGGACTTTGGTCTGACTCCGACCGAAGTCCGCACCGGCTCGCCGTTTTCAAACAAAATAAGCGTCGGAATTGACGAGACCATATATCTTTGTGCAAGTTCAAGCTGCTCGTCAACGTTCAGCTTGCAGAATTTGATTTTCTCCGTCTCGGCGGAGATCTCGTCTATTATAGGCGACAGCATCCGGCACGGGCCGCACCATGACGCCCAGAAATCTACCAGGACCGGTTTGTCTGTATTTATTACTTCCTGCGTGAAATTATCGTTTGTTAAAGTTATTATGCTTGACATAAATTCTCCTTAATCTTATAAATCTTTATTTGCAATCGATTTTCTTATAAGTTCGATTATATTAACATTTCCCATTGTACCGCTCACAGTGATGCGTGTCAGGTTCATGACTCCTTCTTTTGGAATATTGACTTCATAATCAATATCGGTGGCGTCGTCGCCGACAAGGCATTGTGCTTTGAATCCGGCTTTTTTCGAAGCTTCGATCGCTTCGGAGGAGTAGGAGCCGTAAGGATAAGCTATCATATCACAGGTGGTACCGAGGTTTTTTTCTATCAGGTATTTTGACTTTCTAAGCTCGTAATTCACAGTGTCGATGTCAATTTCACCGAGCTTTATATGGTCGTTGGTATGCGACTGTATTTCAATAAGCCCGCTTTCCTGCATTTCTTTAGCCTGACTCCACGTGAAGTGGCTGTAGTTGACTTTTCCCTTACCGCCTGTTTCACCCACGGTATCGGTAACAACAAATATGGTCGCCGGAATTTCAAGCTTCTTGAGTATCGGGTACGCGACCTCATAATTTGAAAGATATCCGTCGTCAAAGGTTACGATTATCGGGTTGGACGGTATGGTTTTAGAGCCGTCGGTACAGTTGACAAACTCAACATATTCCCGAAGGCTGATCGGCGAATACTGCGCTTTGATCGCGGTCATATGCAGATTAAAGTCCCTGGGAGATATAATCGAGATCGCGTTTGTCAGGTCAAACTCATCCGCTATGTGGTGATACAGCAAAATCGGCACCCGAACGTTCTCAGCTTCGGGAGTTCCCGCCTGTATGACCGAGGGAGCGTGAGTGTAAATCGGTGTGGCTGTGGGAGCCTCGGTAGGCGCTTCGGTAGGCTCCGGTGTGGGAGCCGGAGTCTCTCCGGGTCTCAGTGTCGGAGTCGGCGACGGCGGAGCTGTCGGCGCGGGCGTGGGGGTCGAGTTGATTTGATTGACCCAGCCCGGTGCGCTGCCATTTTGATTATTTTTTCCGCTGTCTTCGGGTTTTGGTGTGGTCTCTGTCACAGCCGGCTGTGAAGGCGCCGTGATATTCGGCTGCCGTTCGTTTTTCGCGGCGGCGTAAACCAGCCCCGAAACCGATAACGAAACGGCAAGAGCCGACGCTATGATTAAAGTTTTTATTTTCATATTCATTCTCCTGTTTTTCATGATGCAAATATATTATTTACTTTATCGCCTTTTCTATAACACTGACCAGATCATCATTGTTTTTTGTGCCGATAACGTATCTTAAAAGCGTTTCTGTGATCTCGGCTGGATTTTGTCCGAGCAGTGCGCGGCGGATACGCCAAACAGCGTCTTTTTCACGCTGAGACAGGAGCATTTCCTCTTTCCGCGTGCCGGATTTTGCCATATCTATAGCCGGGAAAATGCGGCGCTCCTGCAGCTTTCTGTCAAGGTGGACCTCCATATTTCCGGTTCCCTTAAACTCCTCATATATCATATCGTCCATTCTGCTGCCCGTCTCGATCAGCGCAGTTGCCAAAATCGTCAGGCTTCCGCCCTCCTCGATATTTCTTGCCGCGCCGAAAAATCTCTTCGGCTTATAGAGCGAGCCGGGGTCAAGTCCGCCGGAGAGCGTTCTGCCGGTCGGAGCTATGGTCAGGTTATATGCTCTTGCAAGTCTTGTTATACTGTCCAGCAGAATAACAACGTCCTTTTTGTGTTCCACAAGCCGCTTTGCTCGTTCAAGCACGATCTCGGCAACCTTGGTGTGGTTCTGAGGCTCCTCATCAAATGTGGAGTATATAACGTCAACATCACCCGATATGCTGCGCTGCATATCGGTGACTTCTTCGGGTCTTTCGTCAATAAGCAGCACGATCAGCTTGACCTCAGGATTGTTTTTTGTTATGCTGTTTGCAATGTTTTTAAGCAGGGTTGTCTTTCCGGCTTTGGGCGGAGCCACGATAATTCCTCTCTGACCCTTGCCCACCGGAGCGATCAAGTCGATTATACGCATGGCGTAATCCGTTCGTCCGGTCTCAAGCTTAAGCCTTTCTGTCGGGTATATCGGAACAAGGTCCTCAAATACCTTTCTGCGCAGCGAAACGTCAACCTTGTCTCCGTTTACCGACTGCACATAAAGCAGCGCCTGGAATTTTTCGCCCTCGTGCTGCATTCGGGTGTTGCCAACGATATAATCTCCGGTTTTTAATCTAAATCTTCTTATCTGGATCTGGGGAACATATACGTCGTCGGGACCGGATTGGTAATTCTTCGAGCGCAAAAATCCGTATCCGTCGTCCATGACCTCCAGCACACCTTCCATAAGATTAGTCCTGCGCACCGGGTCGCTGTATTCTATCGCCGGCTTTTCGGTTGCCTGGCGCTCGTGCCGCCTTTCATCGTTGTTTTTCCGGTCGTAATTTCTCTGGTACGGCTGCTCATAATGTACTCCGTAACCGCCGCGGTACTGCTCCTGTTTATCACCGTAGTTCCGGTGCGGTCTCACTTCCTGATATGCGGCTTTTTCTTCGGAATATGACTCAGGAGCCGCCTCTGCGCCGCTGTTATCCTGCGTCTCATCCGTTTCCGGAGCTTCGGGTCCGGCGGGCGTTTCAGCCGCCGCCGGTTCCTGCTGCTTTGGCTGAGGCTCGACCTGAGGCTCGGTCGGGTTTTCGTTTTTGTTTTTGCTCAAAAACTCCTCTACCGCGTTAAGCAGCTCCTGTTTCTTGAATTTGGTAAATCCCTTCATGCCGATAGACTTTGCATATTCGCGCAGCTCCAGAATTTTCATTTCCTTTGGGTTTAAATTTGTTGTATCCATTTTATACCTCCGAATGCTATATTTTCGTAATCTGTCGGCAGTATAAGCCGAACGATCGGGTTATTTTCGTACATCTCTTTTACAAGCACAGACTCGCCTATGTAATTCTGTATTTCGGTATTTTCCCTGAGCGGCGCAAACGCATATACAATCGTTAAAACGAGATATATCACCAGTACGCTCTCGAATAATCCGGTGATAACTCCAAGTCCGCGGTCAAAAAATCTTATGACAGGAAGCCTTGACGTAATATCGAGGATTTTTCCCGCTGCGGCAATTATTATCCTTACCGCGATGAACACCGATATAAACGAAACAGCGTTTACCGCGAGGTTTGTCAGAAATCCGGTCAGCGCGTCCGCGAGTTCCGCCTGTCCGTTTGCTATCATGCTCCTAAGATATCCGGGCAGTGCCGCGTCTGTCGCTGTATTGCCCGATATCGACGGCATAACGTACTTTGTTTGTATAAACGACCGTATCGAGTTTCCGACAGGGCTTGCCATGATCAGACTTCTGACGTACGGATAAAGCATATACGCTAAAATAATGCTGATTAAAAATGCGCCCGCCTGATAGGCTGATTTTAAAAATCCTTTTTTGTAACCTCTCCATATAAATATTATAAATATCAGAGCGGCTATTATGTCAATCAAAACAAAACCTCCAAAACTTTATCTGAGTCTTATTATATCCGCCTTGTTTCCGCCCAAAACCAGCACATTGCGGTTGTTGCCGTAAACACCTATGCTCATTATGTCGTGGGAGACGGCAACGGTTTTCTTGACTCGTCCCCTCGGACTTATGCTTAAAACATTTCTGGATGTGGAAACGACTATTGTATCCTTATGGCAGCTCATGTGCTTTATGTTGTCTCCGGCTGAAAACTCACCGACAGGTTTTCCGTTTCTGTTATATATTTCAACGACCGAGCCGCCTCGGCTGTCGCGGCAGAGAAACACAAGTCTGTCCCCGTTCTCCACGTCATATATCTCAGGCGATTTTCCGGCGAGATCAATTTCATATTTAAGCTCGCCATGCCTGCTAAGTCCGTATACCTTGTTTCGGGCAACCGCGATTACTTTTCCGCTGCTGTCAAAACAGATGCCCGCGGCTATCTCGCCGCCGCAGGTGAAGCAGCCGAGCTCATTTCCGCCCTTGATGCTTATAATATGTATTTTTGAGTATGCCTCGTCACCGTCGCTCATCATTTGTGCCACGGCGATGTACTTTCCGTCGTCTGAAATATCCAGATCTATTATATATCCCTCGCCGCTGTTCCATTTAAATACTTCTTTGCCTTTTCTGTTAAAGACAACTGCGGCGCCCTTATATCCTTCCTCGCTTACTGCCGCCGCTGCTGTTCCGTTTTTGCTTATCTTTGCCGAAAGAATTTCGCTGTTTATCGGATATGCCAAAAGCTCTTTGCCGTTATTTCCGTAAAGCGTCAGCGAGCAGTTGCCGTCAAGATCCGCAAGCAGAATATATTTCCCGTTTATATCAACGGACGGGTTTGTAAGTGTCTTGCTCAGGCTCCATTTATCTTTGCCCTTGTTGTTGACCACTTTAATGCCGCTGTTGTTGAGCAGGAGATTATCATCGCTCAAAGCGTGCTGACTGTAGTCGCCGCCGGTGTCGAACTCAAGGTCCGAGTATGGTCTGTATGTGGTGTTGGGAATTATCACAAGGTTCACAAAAAGTCCTGCCAAAACAGCCAGAAGCGCAGCGGCGCAGCCTAAGCGAAAAGCGTTTATCCGCACTTTTCGATTATTTACCGTAATGGTCTTTATACTGCTTTCGTCCATCTTTCCAATGGCGTTTTTTATTGCGCTGCCGAAGCGTTTAAAAATTTGAAACACCTGAGCAAAGCTGAACTCCTTGTTAATATCAAATTTCATTTCAATTCTTCCTTATTGAATTAAAGTCTATAAATACACATATCTGAGAAATAAGCCCTGAGGCGGAGCGGTTGACCCAGCCCGCCTGCGGTCGCCGCTTTTTATTATATCCGAGATGTCCTCCGGTCTTATCTTTCCGCATCCTGCGCCGACCAGCGTCCCGGTAATTATCCTTACCATGTTATAAAGAAACGCGTCCGCTTCCACAGTGATTTTTATTATGTTTTGAAAAATTCTTTCCGCGGAGCATATTCGGACGGTTCGAACCGTTGTGTTCTGCTGACCGCCGCTTGCCATAAACCCTCGAAAATCATGAACGCCATGAAAATGCTCTGCCGCCCGCTCCATGCTCTCAAGGTCCAGCTTATACGGAAAGTGCCAGCTGTACCGCTCAAGAAACGGGCTTTTAAACACATCGTTGTTTATCAGATAAATGTACCGCTTTCCCTTAGCCGAAAAACGGGCGTTAAAATTATCATCGGCGATCCAGGCTTCAGTTGCGGTAATGTCGCGCGGCAGACGGTAGTTCAGCGCGTAAGGCAGCCTTTCCGTCGGGATCTTTGTGTCCGACTTGAAATTCAGCACATAGTCAAGAGCGTGAACTCCCGCATCGGTCCTGCTGCATCCGGTGACTCTGACGCGTTCGCCGCAGGTTTTAAGCAGCGCGCTTTCGATCGTCTCCTGCACGGTGACGGCATTTTCCTGAAACTGCCATCCGTGATAGGCTCCGCCGTCAAACTTTATCCTCATTGCAATGTTTTTCATATCAAAAACTTCCAAAATATATATTAATAAATATTATTGCCGCGGCAAGCACAGCCATATAGACCCAGCCCAAAGCGTCAACTGCGCCGTATTTGAGCTTGTACAGCCGTGTCCTGCCCTCACCGCCTCTGTAGCAGCGGCATTCCATTGCGGTAGCCAGCTCGTCGGCGCGGCGGAACGCGCTTACAAACAGGGGTATGAGTATCGGGACCATTGCCTTTGCCCTTGCGAATATGCTGCCACTGTCAATCGACGCGCCTCTTGCGGACTGCGCCTTCATTATTTTGTCTGTCTCATCCAGCAGCGTCGGTATGAACCTCAGCGCAATAGTCATCATCATAGCAATTTCGTGAGACGGCAAATGTATCTTCTTAAACGGCGCAAGCAGCCGTTCAAGCCCGTCAGTCAGCGCGATAGGCGATGTGGTCAGGGTCAGCAGCGATGTGCCGAGTATCAGAAAAATAAGCCTCAGCACCATAAACGCCGCGAACCGTATTCCCTCGCGCGTTATCTTAAGTATCCCAAAACTCCAAACAGTTTCGCCCGGAGTCAGGAACAGGTTAAACAGACCGGTAAATACGATAAAAACCAAAATAGGCTTCAGTCCGCGGATCAGGTATTTGGGAGAAATTCCGGACACACCGACACACAGCGCCAAAAACAGCGCCAAAGCAGCATAGCCGATAAAGTTCTGAACCATGAACACCAGAACCACATACGCTATTATGATCAGTATCTTTGTCCGCGGGTCAAGACGGTGTATGAATGAGTTACCCGGAAAGTATTGACCCAAAGTTATATCTTTAAGCATATGTCTGCCTTTCAAAATTATTATTTATTTCCGTCAGCCTCCTTAAGCAGCGGAAGCAGCGCCCTGTAGGCGTCTCCTGTGGTGTAAATTCCTTCGGGAATATCAACACCCGCTTCCCTGAGTCTGTCAGCAACCCTGGTTATCTGCGGAACATTCAGTCCGATCTCCCGAAGTCTTGTGCTGTTCCTGAAAATCATGTCGGGCGTATCAAACATTTCGATGCGGCCGGAGTTCAGCACCAGTATCCTGTCAGCGAGCTTTGCGACATCCTCCATACTGTGTGAGACCAGCAGCACGGTCAAATTAAGCCGTTTATGCATATCGCGGATTTTAAAAAGTATCTCATCCCTGCCTGCGGGATCCAGTCCGGCGGTCGGCTCGTCCAATATAAGAATTTTCGGCTCCATTGCCAAAATTCCGGCTATCGCCGCTCTCCGCTTCTGTCCGCCGGACAGGTCAAACGGCGATTTGTCCAAAAGCTCATCCGCAAGTCCGGTCATGTTTGCCGCAAACCGCGCTCTGTCCTCGGCTTCCTTCTGCGAAAGCCCCATATTGAGCGGTCCGAAGCAAATATCCTTAAGCACCGTTTCCTCAAACAGCTGATATTCGGGGTACTGCATAACCAGTCCGACCTTGAACCGCACCGCGCGTATGTCGGTGTTCTTGTCCGAAAGATCCTGCCCGTCTATGATCACCTTGCCGCCGTCGGGTTTTATAAGCCCGTTCAGCAGCTGGATCAAGGTCGACTTTCCCGACCCCGTGTGACCGATTATGCCTATAAACTCGCCGGGTCTTATCTCAAGGCTAATGTTGTCAAGCGCCTTTTTCTCAAACGGACCGCCGCTCATGTATGTATAGCTTACGTTTTCAAGTTTAATCATTTTAACGCCGCTCCCGATTTTGTTTTATTGCCCGCAAAAGCGTCTCGGCGCACTCGGCGTCGTTTAAAACTCTTGGGTCAAGCTCTATCCCCGCGCTGTTTAACATATATATAAGGTATGTTGACTGCGGAGTGTCAAGCCCCAGCCGGGTCAGTTTCTCGACCTGAGGGAACACTTCCCTCGGCGTGCCGTCCATGGCTATATGTCCGTTGTCCATAACAACGACTCTGTCCGCCTGGACTGCTTCGTCCATGTAATGGGTTATCAGGACCACGGTCATTCCCTTTTCGCGGTTCAGCTTCTTCACCGTCTCTATTACCTCGGCTCTGCCCTTAGGGTCAAGCATTGCGGTCGGCTCGTCCATAACCAGAAACTCCGGCTGCATAGCCAAAACTCCGGCTATAGCCACTCTCTGCTTCTGACCGCCGCTGAGCATATGCGGCGCGTGCCGCTTAAATGCGCTCATTCCGACTGTCTCTAAAGCATCGTCGACTCTGCGCCGTATCTCCTCCGGCGGGATACCGAGGTTTTCCGGCGCGAACGCCACATCTTCCTCGACAATCGTGGCAACCATTTGATTGTCGGGGTTCTGGAACACCATTCCCACTCTGCGGCGGATGTCAAAAAGCCTGCTGTCATCCTTGGTATCGATCCCGTCAATCGTCACACTGCCCTCGGTAGGAACCAAAATAGCGTTCATGTGCTTTGCCAGGGTCGATTTGCCGGAGCCGTTGTGACCCAGCACCGCGAGAAACTCGCCCCGATCAACTTTAAGATTAATTTTGTCAAGGACACGGTTCCTCTCGTGGGTCTCTTCGTCAATGTATTCAAAAGTAAGGTTGTTGATATCAACTAACGTCATAACAATACTCCTTGATAATTCATCGGTACGTGCGGCAGCGTGGGTTAGGAGCAAGCCCCTAAAACCGCTGAAAATACGCAGTTTGTGTGAGCTGAAAATAACCTGTTTCCCAAAAAGCTGTTTTGCTTCATTGCCGCCGCGGTAGGCATGGCGGAACAGGGGACGGCACATTATTCATAAGTAAAACAGCTTTTTGGGAAACTATTTTAAGCAGTCTCCCACACCGCCGAAGGGCGGTTAGGCTCTATGTTGCCAACGTGCCGAGCAGCCGCATGGCAGAACAAGATCTCCGTTTGTGATCGGCAGCCCGATCTCGTCTATATCGGATATGCCCCCGAATTTTTTGTTCAGAGTGAGACGGTATATATTATTCATAACATTTCCGGAAAGTCCGGTCGTGTATGTGTTTACCAAAAAGAACAGCGGATCGTCCGACATAAGCTCAAGACAAAGCTCGATAAGACCAAACAGCTCGTTTTCTATCTTCCATACCTCGCCTCCGGGTCCGCGCCCGTAGGACGGAGGGTCCATAATAATTCCGTCATATCTGTGTCCGCGTTTCAGCTCGCGTTTCGCGAACTTTTTTACATCGTCCACAATGTATCGTATAGGCATATCCGAAAGTCCGGACAGCGCCGCGTTCTCCTTGGCGCGGCTTACCATTCCCTTTGCCGCGTCCACGTGGCACACCGATGCGCCCGCCTTTGACGCCGCGGCAGTCGCGCCGCCCGTATAGGCAAAAAGGTTAAGAACATTAATGTCCGCACGGTCCCTGCCGCTGTTTTTAATAATGTCCGAAAACCAGTCCCAGTTCGCCGCCTGTTCGGGAAACAAGCCGGTGTGCTTAAATCCCATTGGGTTTATCTTAAACGTCAGACCGCAATAATTGATGTTCCAAAAGTCCGGAAATTTTTTAAACGTTTGCCATTTTCCCCCGCCGCTGCTGCTGCGAATATACCTTGCATCAGCCTTGTTCCAAAGCGGCGACTTATCACGCTCCGGCAAAGCCCACACGATCTGCGGGTCCGGGCGCCTTAAAATAACATTACCCCAGCGTTCGAGCTTTTCGCCGCGATCAGCGTCAATAAGCTCGTAATCTTTCCAGTTCAGGGATAAAAACATATGGGACCTCCGAGAGTAGACGATTAAATCAACAAAGTTCATATAATTGTCAGTATGCGGCGCATTTTTCCGCGTCAAGACAATACTACATCTTAATATACCACATTTTAAAACAAAAGTCAATACAAGTAACTTTCATTTCGCAATAACAAATTTAATGTAATTATTTATTCGCAAAGCTCCTGTTTAAGCTTTTGCGCGCAAAACTTACATAATATTGTGTCGGACACCAATTGCAGGTTTTTCTTTGAGCCGCAAATTGCGCATTGCTGCGTTACTTTTTCTATGACTATCTGATTGCTGCCGCTAAGTAATGTAAGGTTCACCTCATCGCCGGTTTCGATGCCGAGTTCTGCGCGCATCTCAATAGGAACGTGAACACGTCCGTTAATATCAACCTTTTTAATCACTTATATCAGCCTCCGTATAAAACAAAAATGCGCAGCCATGAGATCACAGCCGCGCATAAAAACGCAGCTCCAATTCCATAGTGCGACCTACTTAATGTTTCTGAATTTCTTCAAAGAAGCATAATAAATTGAAGCATCACGTTTTTACAACATTCAATACTTCTTTGAAGATGAAAAATCTAATAAATTCTATATTCAATTAAGTAAGCCGCAAAAATATTATATCATAAGCACGATTGGCTGTCAATTATTTGTTGAAGTTTTAGTATGCTCCATAATATCCCTGCCGGCTTTTATGAATAATACTTTTAAGACAACAAAAATGCGCAGCCATGAAATCATAGCCACGCATAAAAACGCAGCTTTGATTTAATGCTGCGACACACCTAATTGCTCTATAATCGATCAAGACATGGCAATTATAATCAAAGCATACACGTTTTTACAAACATAATATGCCATGAAATGACCAACTATATTCAATTAGGTTGTCGCATTGATATTATAACACAACCACGATTGGCTGTCAATTATTTGTTGAAGTTTTAGTATGCTCTATAATATCCCTGCCGGCTTTTATGAATAATACTTTTAAGACAACAAAAATGCGCAGCCATGAAATCACAGCCGCGCATAAAAACGCAGCTTTGATTTCTGTTGCGACACAGTTATACACATCAGTATAATATCAAAGCATACGTTTTTAACGAACGTACACTGATGTGTATTTAATTAACTATGTCGCAAAAATATTATATCACAAGTATTAAGAAAAGTAAACATTATTTTTTCGACAAGTTTTGCGTAAAACTATAAGATGTAAATTTCCCGATATTCTGATAAGCAGGGTTTGGAAGCTTCACCTTGACGGCGGTTGTTCCCCTTTTCTAAGGTGGAGCCGTAAAAGAGAAGCCTCCCCTTCCTTGAAAAGGAGGGGGAGGTGCCTGCGGAGCAGGCGGAAGGGGTAGTATTTTCACCAAAAACTGTTTTGCTTTGAATGACGCGCCGTCCCCCTGTTCCGCCTTGCCTACCGCGGGCGGCAATGTTACAAAACAGTTTTTGCTCTCCCAAGGGGGAGGCGTAGGAGAAAAGCCTTTCGCGGGAGCCTTATTCGTTCCATCCGAAGGGTGGAGCGAACCCGCCCGGACGTGGCTGTGACCGGACCCGGTTCCGATGCACCAATTGATGCCTCATGCAGACAGTTGTAAGCTCGCAAATTATGCACGTTTTCGGACATAGAGCGCAACTGGGCTCGAATATGTATTGAAAACACTTTTCGATAGCATACAATAAGTTACATAAACGGTGTTGTAAAATTATATAAATATGATCGGTCAAATTAGTTTGATTTTCACAAAAGTTTAATTAAATTTAAAAATTAATTTATTTCTCTTTTTATAAATCGGGTAATATGTTATAATTATCGATAACTTAATTTTTCTGGAGGCGTCATGGACAAAGATATCCGTGTGAGAAAGACCCTTATTACTGCAATCAAAATTTCGGTGGGCAGCTGCGCGGCGATGTATATCGCCGAGGCTATGGACCTTGAGTTTGCCGTGTCCGCCGGCTCTATAACATTGCTCACGCTGCTTACGACCAAGTGGGAGACGCTGAGGCTGTCGGCTGTAAGGCTGATAAGCTTTGCGGTGACGGTGCTGTTGTCGTATTTGTTTTTTGAACATATACCGAGCGACTGGATAGCCTACGGTTTATTCCTGTTTGTTATGACAGTGCTGCTTGAAGGGTTCGGCTTAAGAGCCGCGCTCTCAGTAAACGCGGTCATTTGCACTCACTTTTTGACCACGGATAATTTCAGCCCCGAATTTATCTTAAACGAGTTTTTCCTGGTCCTTTTGGGCGTCTCGATCGCGGTGCCGCTGAACCTGTTTAACAACAACGCGACCCAAAAGCAGCTGATACTGTCCAAAGTCGCCTCGGCAGAGGCGGGGCTTACCACCGCTTTAGGCAAGCTGGCTCTGTACCTTCGCGGCGAGCAGGCGGACGGAAGCGTGTGGGACGACATAAAAAAGCTTGAGCGGGACATAGACGAGTATGTCGCGTTGGCGCATGAGTATCAGAACAACACATTCAGCTCGCAGCCGGGCTATTACATAGACTATTTTGAAATGCGCGGCAAGCAGTGCGGCGCGCTTCACAATTTGCACTATGAAATGCAAAAAATGCGCGGAACGCCCAAACAGGCGGCGATCGTCGCGGATTATATTTTATATCTCAAAAACTTTGTCACGGAAATGAACGATCCGGTCAAACAGACAGAACAGCTTAATATGATTTTTGATGAGATGAAGAACGAGGAGCTGCCGAAAACCCGCAAGGAGTTTGAGGACCGAGCTTTGCTTTATCATATTCTCATGGACCTTGAGGAGTTTTTGATGTACAAGCGGCGTTTTATAATATCCGCGCGGCACGGCAGGCTTAAAAATACCAAGGGTTATATGGAGCGCCATGTGACCGACAAGATCAGAGAATATAAAAAGTCAAAAAAATAAAACGGATAGAGCTGATTGCATCTATCC
>CANQKP010000028.1 GCA_947624495.1 uncultured Monoglobus sp.
GATCCGCTGACCATGACAAAAACCGCCATAGTCGGCACCGGCGTTGATATGGGCAACCTGCGCGATGTGTTTGTCATTACAAACAATCTTGACATCGTTGCAGACGAAGAAAACGCCAATATGCGTGAAGCACGTGAAAAGGCTGAACAGGAGCAGGCGGAGATCGATCGCGCGCAGAATGAAAAGGCGGCGAACGACGCCAAAAACAAGGACGGAGACGAGGACATAAATTCAGACGAGGACGAGCCGGACAGTTCTTACAGTTCGGAGGATGACGGTAGCGATGATAACACTCAGGACAGTGAGGACGAGGATAATGACCAAATCGATGAGGACGAATAGTTTACCGAGTCTGCTTATATTTCCGGGAGGGGCTTAAATGAAAGTAATACACCACGGAGTATGGCTGATATTGGTTCTGCTCCTGCAAAGCGCGGCAATAAATTATATATCCTTTTTCGGCGTCCATGCCGGAATGTTTCTTGTCGCGGTAGTAGTCATTGCACTGTACGGGGGCAGGATCCAGGGCATGGTCTGCGGAATGATTTACGGATTGGTGTTTGACCTGCTTATCGGCAGAGTTATAGGCGCGGACGTAATCAGTTTCGCGGCGGTCGGATATATTATGGGCGCTGTGTCTGAAAAGCACTACACTCCGCCGCCGTTTTATATATTCATGCTTCTTACCGCTGCGTCCACCGCGGCGGCTGAAATAATTTATATGATACCTTACGTGGCTGTGCTGGGCGGTGACCTGCCTCTTCTTAACACACTTAAAACCATATTGATCGAGTCGGCGCTGAACGCCGTGCTGGTTCTGCCGGTTATGTGGTGCATGAAACAGACGCTCAGCCTATGTAAAATTAAAAATACTAACTTTCGGTGATAGATATGGAACTTAACAACATAACAAAACGCGCTTTGATAATAACCTCAATTGTTGCAGCGCTGGTGCTTGCCTGCGCGCTGCGGCTTTATAACCTGCAAATCGTTCACGGCGAGGACTACAGGACAATGTCTGACAACAATTCAGTCAGGACATACATCCGCAAAGCGCCCAGAGGGGAAATTCTTGACCGAAACGGTGTTCCCATCGTTGAGAATAAACCGGCGTATAACGTTCAGATATTCAAGACGGAAATATCAAACGACGAGCTTAATCAAAAACTCGCCGATATTATTGATATACTCAAGGAAAGCGGCTGCGATTACAGCTCGACCTTCCCTATAAAATATAACAGTAAGACCGGCGCTCCGGAATACAGCTTTTCGGATATTGAGACAAACGACAGCTCAAGCGAGGAATATCTTGACAAGATCTCAACCTGGGAGTCGGACAATAAGTTAAATGACTACTCCACCCTGCGTGAAATTACCCGGCATTTTATTGAAAAATACGATATATCAAGCGAGTTCGACCAAGCTGCCGCTCTGGACATTGCCGCGGTGCGCTACGAGATGGATGAGCGCGGCTTTGGCATAAACAATCCGTTCATAATGGCGACGGACGTCAACAGCATAGTGACTCAGAAAATCGAGGAAAGCTACTCAGGCAGCGGATTTGCCGATATAGTTACCGACACGGTCAGGACCTACGCCAAGAACCGGATGGCGGCGCATATCCTGGGCAGGACAGGAATAATCTACGCAGAGGAATACGAAAAGCTCAAGAACGACGGTTACGGCATGAACGACATTATCGGCAAGGACGGACTTGAGGCGGTTTTGGAGCCTTACCTTAAGGGCAGCGACGGTTTCAGACGCATACGCCTGAGCAGCAACGGACGCTACAGCGAGGAGGTAGCCTCAAAAGAGCCTCAGCCCGGCAAATACGCGGAGCTGACTATTGATTCCGAGCTTCAGGCGGCGACCGAAAGCGCCCTGAAATCGGGTATCTCTTCGGCTGTTGACAGCAACGGCGCCGGCGCGGCAATAGCGGTTGACCCAAACACCGGCGAAGTTTTGGCGATAGCTTCATATCCCGACTATAACCCCGAAACCTTTGGCGAGGATTACGACACGCTGATAAACGAAAAGTCTAACCCGCTGTTTAACCGCGCGCTGAACGGAGCCTACGCTCCCGGTTCTACATTTAAGATACTTACGTCTATCGCGGGTCTTGAAAGCGGACTCATTGAGCCCGACACGTATATTACCGACCGCGGCGTTTACACCTACTTTTCCGACTACCGTCCCACCTGTCTGGTGTATTCGTCAAGCGGCTCGACCCACGGCACAATAAATGTGTCTGAGGCAATAGGCGTTTCGTGCAACTACTTCTTTTATGACATCGGCAGACGCATGGGAATAGAAACGATAGACGAATACTGCGAAAAGTTCGGTCTTGGGCTGCCCACCGGAATTGAGCTGTCCGAGAGCCGGGGAACCGTTGCGGGTCCGGAAGAGAGAGAAGCGCTTAATGAGGAGTGGCATCCGGGCGATGTGCTTCAGGCGGCAATCGGTCAGTCCGACAATTTGTTCACACCGGCGCAGATCGCGAGCTATATCTGCACCGTGCTTAACAAGGGTACGCGGTACAGACTGCATCTGGTGAAGCAGATAGGCGACTACGAAACCGGTGAAATTGTTATGAAAAACAATCCCGAAGTTTTATCCGAAAACCCAATAAGCGACTCCACCTTCGCCGCGGTTAAAGAAGGTATGCGGCAGGTTGTGGCGGACGGTACCGCCGCCGGAGTGTTCAACGACACATCTTTAAAGGTGGGGGGCAAGACCGGTACCGCCGAGGTCTCGGACGGAGCGGACAATGTGCTGTTCACGGGCTTTGCTCCGTATGATGAACCCGAAATCGTGGTGGCTGTCATAATCGAACACGGAGCCAAAAGCTCGTTCGCGGCGCAGATAGGCAAGGATATCTTTGAGGCATACATGGATATTAATCATCCGCAGCCCTCGGAACCTGCTGATTAACCTCACTTTCGGGCAAGACGTTTCAACAATTTATCAAAATTGTGAATTTTTCATTAATTTTGATAAATATTTTTAAAAAAGACTTTACATTTTGTGAAACTTGTGATATAGTCAATGTGGTAGATAAAGATTGTTATTTTTCTGACTTTTGAAGCTGAAATATGGTATAATAAATATAAATGGTTGTGGTGGCTGTATTATTTATAATACGGATTTGACAGCTTGGTTTTAGTAAATACGACATAATATAAGGAGGAGAAGGAGATGAATATTGCACTTATAGCACATGACAAGAAAAAAGATCTGATGATCGACTTCTGTATTTCATACAGCGCTATATTAAAAAAGCATAACATCTGTGCCACAGGCACAACGGGAGCTGTGGTGTCGGATGCAACGGGTCTGCCGATAAAGTGCTTCCTGCCGGGTGTTGACGGCGGGGACCAACAGATCGGCGCAAGAATTGCATACAATGAGATCGACGCCGTCTTGTTCTTCCGCGACCCGCTGACTCAGCAGAAATATGAGCCGAACATTGACTCGCTGTACAGACTCTGCGATGTTCACAATGTTCCGCTTGCGACCAACATCGCCACTGCCGAGCTTTTGATTATGGGAATTGAGCACGGAGATCTTGATTGGCGTGAATATATCAATAAGAAACGTATAGTTTAAAGTTTAAAACATAAGCCGTCGGGATCTCCGACGGCTTTATTTATCAGTCTCTGAAATACAGATCTCTGGTGTACACCTTGTCCAAAACATCGTCAAGCTCCTCGTTATACCTGTTGGCAATAATAACATCAGAAATCTTTTTAAATTCGTCAAGGTCTTTTATAACTTTCGAGCGAAAGAAGCTTTCCTCCTTCATTGTGGGCTCGTAGACCACGACCTCAATTCCTTTTGCCTTTATGCGCTTCATTACGCCCTGAATTGAGGACTCGCGGAAATTGTCGCTGTCAGACTTCATAGTCAGGCGGTAAACGCCCACAATGTTCGGATTTTTTTCGATTATACGGCTTGCAATAAAATCCTTTCGGGTGCCGTTGGCGTCAACTATCGCGCCAATGATGTTTTCGGGTACCTCGCTGTAATTTGCCCTAAGCTGCTTGGTATCCTTTGGCAGGCAGTAGCCGCCGTAGCCGAAGGACGGATTGTTGTAATGTTTACCAATTCTCGGATCAAGGCACACGCCCTCGATAATTTGCCGCGTGCTTAGTCCGCGGACCTCGGCGTATGTGTCAAGCTCGTTAAAATACGCGACCCTGAGCGCGAGATATGTATTGGCAAACAGTTTTATTGCCTCCGCCTCCGCCGTGCCGACAAACAGTTTCGGAACGTCTTTTTTTATCGCGCCCTGCTGAAGCAGACCGGCAAACTCCTCGGCACAGCGCCTCAGTTCCGCGCTGCCTCTCGGACTTCCCACAACGATCCGCGAAGGATGAAGATTATCATAAAGCGCTCTGCCCTCACGCAGGAACTCCGGCGAAAAAATAATCTTTTCGTATCCGAACTGCTCCCGCACCAAATCGGTATATCCGACCGGCACGGTTGATTTTATCACAAGCACCGCCGAAGTGTTATATCTCAGCACCGCGCTGATAACATCCTCCACCGACGATGTGTCAAATGTGTTGATCATCGGGTCGTAGTTGGTGGGGGTGGATATTATGACATAATCCGAGTCGGAATACGCCTCCTCCGGATTAATGGTCGCGTGTAGATCTATGTTTTTATTCTTAAGGTAATCCTCTATATCCTTATCAATTATAGGGGACTGCTTATTGTTGATCTTCTCAATTTTTTCGGGTACCACATCAATAGCATAAACCGTGTTATGCTGCGCAAGCAAAACCGCGTTTGAAAGACCCACATATCCTGTACCCGCAACACTGATCTTCATTTCATTTCCTCCCCGGTCATATCTTCCGGATTATTATATCACATAATGATACAAATTACAACATTTAATTTAAATGTCAAACCATTCGGAAATTACTTTGATCACGCCGTTTTCCTCGTTGGACGGGGCAATGTGCTTGGCGGTTTTCCTGAGCTGTTCGTGCGCGTTCGCCATTGCAAAATTCTCGCCGCACTCATTGAGCATTTCAAAATCGTTCAGATAATCCCCGAAACACATACACTCGTCCTTGCCATATCCGCATATCTGGCGTATCTTCCTGATTGCAGAGCCTTTTGAAACGCCCGTTTTCATCACATCCACCCAGTTGCTGCCGGACAATATGACCTGAGCCTTGCCGGTGTATTCGGGCAGCTTTTTGAATATATCGTCATAAGCGCTGCCGTAAGTGAAAATTGCGATTTTTAAAATATTTTTTGTATCGCAGTAGTCGATCAGATCCGTAACAGTGTCAAGCCTCTTATAGTATTTTTGCACCTCGCGTATGCCCTGACCGCCGCGTTCAATATAAGCGCTGTCATCGCAGCACAGAACAGGATAAACACCCGGCATACGCCGAGCCCGTTTTATCACGTCCCGCGCCGTTTCGGCATCTATGCAGTCTCTGACTATCACCCTGCCGTCCTTTACCACATACGCGCCGTTTTCTGCAATATACATAAAATTTCTGCTTATCGGCTCAAACTGCTCCATAACCTTATAGTACTGTCTGCCGCTTGCCGGCGCAAACACAACACCCTTATCATTCAGCTTGTCAATAACATCCTTAAGTCCTTCCGGCAGTTCCTTGCGAGAGTTGAGCAGCGTCCCGTCCAAATCGCACGCGATAAACCTAATCACAAACAATCACCTCAACAATTACCTTTGCTACATTTATATCATACAATACCTATAAAAGTCAAGGTAGATAACTGCATAAAAATAAGGCGTCCTTTGTGCATTTTTTAGTCTTTAATGCCCTCACCAAGCTTCGATATGGCTTTTTTCTCTATCCGAGATATATATGACCGAGATATGCCGAGTATAGATGCTATCTCCCTCTGCGTTTTGCACTTTCCGTCAATCAGTCCATAACGCATAATTATTATTTTTTTCTCCCTCGGCGTCAGTTTGCTGCTGATATTATCGTAAAGCTTCTTTATGCTGCCGTTTAAGTCGATTTCTTCAAAAATATCGCCTTCGTTATTTTCGATGACATCCATAAGCATTATCGCGTTCCCCTCTTTATCGGTACCGATCGAGTCGTTAAGCGACACGTCGTTCTGGCTCTTTTTCCTGCTTCTGAACATCATCAATATTTCATTTTCCACGCATCGGGCGGCGTATGTCGCAAGGCGTGTACCTTTTGACGGGTCAAAGCTTGATATGCCCTTGATAAGCCCGATTGTGCCTATAGACAGCAGATCCTCGCTATCGCTGCGGCATTGTACGGATGTTGAATATTTCTTCACCACATGAGCCACAAGCCTCAGATTGTGCTCGATAAGCTTGTTTTTCGCGTCCTGATCTCCCATCGCCATAAGCCGAAGGCACTCCTCTTCCTCCGCCTTGCTCAGCGGCTTGGGAAACGAGGTTTGGTTTGAAATATAAGATACCAGCAAAATCAGCGAATGTATCACTGAGTTCAAAAACGCAAGCATATGATCACTCCAATACAAAAATTACTAAACGATATTTATAATTATATTCTCTATAGTTTCAAAACTTGCGGCTAAAATCATAATATTTCCGCTTTTCATTTGCATATCAAATTATACATTAATTTAACAATTAAATTACCCGCGCTTTACATTTATACGTATAAACATATTATTTCTCATACATTTACGTGATTAAGTATAAATTTGCAATAAATCCGGCGATGATATTACACTAATATTACAAAAATTTTTTAAACAAACTCTTATACAGGCAAAAAAGCGCGTTTTTACGCGTTTTTTTAAGCATTGTCCAAAAATTACGTTTAAATGTTTGACAAATTTTGTAATCGGTTTAAAATAAAATTAAAACAAAAAAAGGAGGTTAAATATAATGACAAAGTCTGAAGAAATCAAGCTTATCGACAAATATTTGCGCGGGATCGTGATCAAGGATATCAATATTCCGGAAAAATCCGAAACCATCAGCGGTCAAATCGAAGGATTTGCACGGCTCAGATTTAAGTTCAGAGATGATAATGACGAAATCATCACAGCCGAATACTCAATGACAATGAGTAATGATGAATACGCGCCGTTCGGCATCAAGGGAATTCTTATGGACGAAAACGGCAGAATTTTAGATCATGGCTGTATTCACAATAAATTTTCAACTCTGTCGGAATGTATAATTAAAATGAAGATGCTTGCAAAGTTCAATATTCAGCCATGCACGTTGAACGACGCTTTTTGAAAAAAATCAGGCGCCCGCTTGGGACGCCCTATCAGTATTATTATTCTGCTTCCGAATACCTGCCCATAAACAGGATCTCTCCGGTTTCGATATCGCGTATCATAAACGTGAACGGTCGGTCGGCGGTAAATTCAATCGGTTCAGACGGCAGCGAACTGCCTCCAGCCATCATGCCGGTCACGGCTGCGGCTTCTGTTCCCTTTTCATCAACGCTTATAAAGGTCTTATGAACTGTCTCCTGGATATACACATTATCGGTTCCGGGTATGTTTTCAAGCATTTTTCCAAACCTTGCGCCCACGGGACTGAAAGCGGAGCTAATGCCCAATCTTTCAAGCGCGCCGTTTAGTTCACAGTCGTATTCAATCTTAAATTTTGGCATAGTAAGACGAACATATGCCGGCTCAAGCTTTTTGAAGCATTGCTCGTAATCCACGGCTCCCCCATTATCGAGGCTGATATACATTGCGGTATTGCCGCCCTTATACGGCAGCTCAATCATGCTGATGTTTTCCGCGATATACACATTATAGTATTCTGTGTCATGCATAAAATCTGTTTCGGAGTCTTTACCGTTCGCATTGTGGAACACACCTTTATCAGTGGCATACTCGCCGAACTCGTTTTCCCACGCCGCCTTGAAATACACCGCATTAATAAGCGCGGCAAGAAAGTCGCTGTTGCCTATTACGGAGCTGATTTTACCATGGGTCTTTTCAGAGGTCC
Organism: uncultured Monoglobus sp.; assembly: GCA_947624495.1. Classification (GTDB taxonomy): domain Bacteria; phylum Bacillota; class Clostridia; order Monoglobales; family Monoglobaceae; genus Monoglobus. Next base: position 7,970 of record CANQKP010000028.1, read on the forward strand.
AGCTGTTTATTCTCTCCACCGCGTCGCTGCTGTCAACAGCCTCGCTCGTGCCGCCGTAATACTCACGGATTATGTTCTCAAAATCGGAACTGAACCTCACGTTCCGACCGGGATAGTAACTGTCATTCACCCAGATAGAGTTGGCAATGCTAAGTTCGCTGCCCTCTCCGTTTCTGAGCTGCCGCTCAAGCTCCCGATATTTGTCCGACTCCTCATCATCCGCGTTTCCAGCCATAAGCTTATCGGCAAGACGCTCATATTCGTCATAATCAAAGCCGCCCGCATAGCGGTCAAGCAGGGCTTTGGTCCGGCGGTTGAATCCGCTTAAATCCTCAATGCCGACAGCATCAAGAATTTCACTTTGGGTATAATCCTCAGCCGCGTTTGCCGCCATTGCCAAAGCGGTTTTGATTGAGAACGGCGAGAACATATAGTTCTTATCCGATCCAAGCTCCGCGTTAAGCTTATACGCAAAGGCGTTACCGCCGTTTGGGTCAAAGGTCGGAACGCTTTCCGCCGACGGCGCGGGCGTCATTTTTGGCTCCTCCGCCGAGCTTATACGCTCGATTATAATATTCTTAAGGTTTTTACCGTTGTTTAATTCCTGGGACAGAGTGTTCTTTGCCAGAACCGCCGCGTCGCCGCGCGATATGTATGCATTTGAATTCAGCACGTCCGCGGGTGAAATCAGATCAAGTCTTTCCGCCTCGTTCATATAACCGCGCGGATAGTCGAGGATGCCTGCGCTGCCCGTGTTTTCGTACCAGTAAAGTCTTATCAGCGCAGCTATAAACTCGCCGTATGTAACCGAATCGTCCGGTCGAAAGCTGCCGTCCTCATAACCGTGGGGTATTCCGCGGCTGCTTAGAGCAATGATGCCGTGTTCGGCAAAGCAGCCGGATATATCATTAAAATCCGAGCCCTCGTTCTTTTCGTCAGGATACGCACCCATGCGGCATATCACAGCCGCCATCTCGGCGCGGCTCAGCGTATCGCCCTCGCGGAAGCTTCCGTCAGGATCGCCCTGCATTATCGAAAGCGCCTTGAGTTCTGTAACCGCAGCGGCAGTCCGGTTTTCATCAAAATAGGAGTTTCCGGCTGCCGCCGCGGAAATGAACAGCATAATTATGCCAAGGCATGATGCTATTAGTTTTTTCATATATTTCACTCTCCTATCCTAACCTCTGATTTTTTATATATAAACTTCACCTATATTCATTTAGACGACAAAAATAAAAATAAGTTCCCGCTTTCTGAAAAAAATTAGAATTTTTCCGTATTGAAATTATATAAACACTGAAAGTATAAACCGCCTTGAATGAACAAGGCGGTTTTTAATTATTCTTCTTCACTTTGGCTAGAGGCGCCGGTGAGCTTTTTAACAGTTCCGGGTCTTAAGTCCGTATACACATCTCCCGGCTCCAGACCTCCGATCTTAGCCTCGCCCATCTCGGACACAGTAACAAGCTGGTAGCCCTCGTCCTGAAGCGCTGGTATGAGTCTTACCACAGCGTCGATCGTGCTGTCATATATATCATGGAACAGCAATATATCGCCGTCCTGAACGGTTGACATCACAGTGCTGTAGACCGAATCGGCATTCTTACTCTTCCAGTCGAGCGTGTCGACCGACCACAGTATGATCGGCTGTCCGAAATCCTTTGCCACGCTTTTAACGCTGTCATCATATGAGCCGTACGGAGGACGGACCGTTGACGGATCCTCACCCACGATATCCTTTAAGTTATTGCCGCTCTTTTCAAACTGCTCCTTAAGAGCGTCACCGGACAGCTGGGTAAGCTGAGTATGGTCATAGGTGTGGCTCGAAAGCTCACATCCGAGAGATTTCATACGCTTTATCGTATCGGCAGCGCCTTTCATGTGATCGCCCAGCATGAAGAAAGTTGCCCGCGCATTGTTTTCTTCAAGCACGTCGAGCAGCCGCTTTGTTGTATCCTTGTTGGGACCGTCGTCAAACGTCAGAGCTATCATCGGAAGCTCAGGATCAACCTCGCCGCTGCCCCTCTTCCAGCCCTGGTCAATATACGACTGCACCTCAGTCTTCAGGACTTCTTTCTCTTCTTCGGTTTCGGGATTATAAATTTTTGAGAAAATCGAGGCGTAATTCGTTGTAAAGCCCTCTTTTTCATATTTGCTTACATCCGACTTATAGACCACAATGCTGCTTCCGTCTTTCTTCCACATCTTTGTGACCACATCATTAAAGTTATCGTACCATCCGACAGTCTTTTGCTCCTCAGCCTCGGCAGGAGTGAACTGCTCCTGTCTGCCGTCCTCGGAATACATAGTCACCATATCGCTGCCGCCCTGATCAACGTCGACCGGTATGATCCCCCTCATTCCGAGACAAGTCACAAGAATAGCCGCCAGCAATATACATCCGACCACTTTTCGCATAAGTTAACCCCCAAAGTTTATCATTAGTATAAATAAGCACCTTATTAGCTGTTCTTATTTAAAATTATATATTTAATTATGTCCTGTGTCAACAACAAATTATTACAAATATCTTACATTTTAATTCTTGATCCCGATCATGCCGCGAGTATATAAAGGAGCGCAATAAGCAGCGCGGTATCGTCCGAATTATCGCTTTCCGCCGTCATCAGTATCAGGGAAACCAGCAGCAGGTCCTCCGCGGTGAACAGTCCGAGCAGCTTTTTGGTTTTGCGGTTATATATCTCCGGCGGCACCATATTGATCAGCGAGCCGAGCAGACCGCTTTCCTCAGACCTGCCGTGCCGCGGCTTTGGATCTTGAGGCGGGGAGCCGCGGTTTGTACCGTTATATCGAGGCTCCTCCGCATACTGTTTATTTTCGGGCGGCGGAGCCGAAACCGTCTGCTGCCGAGCCGCCGAACCGTTTTGCGGTCTGCCCCGCGGCGGATTTTGATTATAACGCCTATACATGACCGCCTCCTAAAAAAACGTATCCATACCGCTTTCACGCATAGCGGAAAACGCCTTGAACATACCCATCATTCTGACCGCGCTGTCCGTCTTGGCTTGACGCGCCTCTCCAAGATACGGACGTATAGCCTTAAGCAGCTCTTCCTCTCTGCCCGGCGCCGCCTTGAGCTTTGACATGACCTTGCCGAGCTTTGCCATCATTTCAAGCTGAGCCGCGTCGTCCGAAATGCTTGGCGGGGTTTGAGGCTCCGCCTTTCTGTCATCCATGCCGGTAAAAGCACCGATGATATTATTAAGCTTTGCCTGACCCTCGCTGCTGCCCATCATATTTTTGATTTGCTCTATGGCGGAGTTTAAATCAATTTCCGCGCTTTGCTCTAAACTCATAAAACCACCGCCTTATTATGTATTGCCGCTATTTTCTCAAAGCCGAGTTCAGATTTCGCTTAAGCTCCGGATTTGAGTCTATGATTTTTTTAAGCCCGTCGTTCTCTTTTATCATACGGCTCACGTCCTCAGGCTTAACACTTTTGATTTTATTCATGATCATGTTCGGGTCCGTGCTGTTAAGCGTATTTTTCACATTCATCATGTCCTCTTTTGACATAACTCCGCTGAGTTTGCCCAGCATACGGTTCAGCCCGTCCTTATCCATATTTTTGGGGAAATCATTGATGTTCACAAGCATACCGCCTTTCATAAAAAGTCTTACTCATTACATTCTATGTATTTTTATAAAAATAGTGACAAAAAAATTTTTTTGTGATATAATGGTAAAGCTTAAGTTTGACGGGAGGTGTTCAGCGTTGAAAGCATTGGTTCTCAGTGACTCCCACGGGGATTTTGACAGTATTTCCCGCGCAGTTCAAAAAGAAAAGGATATTTCTATGATAATATTCGCAGGCGACATTCAGAGGGACGCGGACAAGATTTTAAAGACCTATCCGCGTGTTCCGGCTGCAATCGTTCTCGGAAACAACGACTGGTCGGTCCGCGATGTACCATACGAGGTTGAATTTAACTTCGGCAAAAAGCGTGTGTTCCTGACACACGGTCATACGTACCGTGTCAAGATGAGTCTTAACGCTCTGTCTTTTCGCGCAAGAGAGCTTGGAGCGGACATCTGCGTGTTCGGTCACACCCACAGCGCTTTTTGCGAGCAGGTTTCGGATGTGCTTATGCTCAACCCCGGCGCTGCGCGGAGGACCTACGCTGTGCTTGAGGTCGACGACGACGGAAACATATCCGCAAAGATAAAGCAAAACGATTAAAATAATATATGAGGTGCAAAATATGCTTCTTGCAATAGATGTTGGAAACACAAACATAGTTGTCGCGCTTTATGACGGCGACATATTCAAACGCAGCTGGAGAGTCGCCACCGACATAAACAAGGCGAGCGATGAGTACGGAATTCTGCTGAACCAGTTCTTGCTAAGCGAAGGCGTCCGTCCGTCGTCTGTTGACGATGTTATGATTGCGTCGGTCGTACCCACGGTCATGCACTCGCTGACCAACGCGGTAAGACGCTATTTGGACTGTGACCCAATGATTGTGGGACCGGGCATAAAAACCGGCATGAATATCAAAATGGACAATCCGCGGGAGCTGGGCGCCGACCGGATCGTCAATGCCGTCGCGGCGATCAGCAAATACAAGCCGCCTCTCATCATTGTTGACTTCGGCACCGCGACGACCTTCTGCTCGGTTGACAGGAGCGGATGCTACGTGGGCGGAATTATAACCGCCGGCATGAAGATCTCAATGGACGCGCTGTTTGACCGAACCGCAAAGCTGCCGAAAGTCGAAATAATCAAGCCGCCCTCACCGATTGGCAAAAACACAGTTAACTCGATCCAAAGCGGGGCGCTTTACGGACACGCGGGCATGACCGACTGTCTTGTACGCAGAATTAAAGCGGAGATCGGTGACGACGCGACTGTTGTCGCAACCGGCGGACTGGCAAAAATGATAGCCGCCGAGTCGGAAGAGATAGATATCGTTGACAGTATGCTGACTGTTGACGGACTTAAAATATTATATGATAAGAATAAGGAGAAAAACAATGGACTACAATAAAGAAGCGCTCAGGCTGCACAAGGAATTGAGAGGAAAAATCGAGGTGGCTTCAAGAGCCGCCACAACAAACAAGGACGAACTTTCGGTCGCGTACACTCCCGGCGTTGCGGAACCGTGCCGTGAGATCGCGAAGGATAAAAGCAAGGTATACGACTACACCCGCAAGGGCAACCTTGTCGCGGTGGTAACCGACGGAAGCGCGGTACTCGGCTTGGGCGACATCGGACCTCAGGCAGGTATGCCTGTTATGGAGGGAAAGTGCGTGCTGTTTAAAAACTTCGCGGATATTGACGCGTTCCCGATCTGCCTTGACACAAACGATGTTGATGAGATAGTTGACACTGTCAAAAACATCGCTCCCGGATTTGGCGGGATAAATCTTGAGGATATTGCGGCTCCGCGCTGCTTTGAGGTTGAGCGCAGACTCAAGGAAATTCTGGACATCCCTGTGTTCCATGACGACCAGCACGGAACCGCCATTGTGGTCTCTGCCGGAATTATAAACGCGCTCCGTGTCGTTAAAAAGAAAATCGAGGATGTGGAGATCGTAATCAACGGCGCCGGCAGCGCGGGTATTGCCATTTGCAAAATGCTGATGAACATGGGCGCGAAAAACATCACGCTCGCCGACAAAGCCGGAGCGATATATGAAGGAATGGAAGGACTTAATCCCGAACAGGAAAAAATGTCCCGCGTTACAAACAGAAGCAGAAAGTCAGGAAGTTTAGCCGACATAATGGCAGGAGCCGACGTGTTTATCGGAGTATCGGCGCCGAACATAGTAAGCCCTGAAATGGTAAGCTCGATGGCTGAAAATTCCATAGTGTTCGCCATGGCAAATCCCACGCCGGAAATTATGCCCGACCTTGCCAAAAAAGCGGGCGCGAAAATTGTCGGGACCGGTCGTTCGGACTTTCCGAACCAGATAAACAACGTTATCGCATTCCCCGGAATTTTTCGGGGCGCATTGGACGCAAAAGCAAAAGCTATTACCGAGGAAATGAAGGTCGCCGCCTGCGGCGCAATAGCTTCGCTTATCTCGGACGATGAGCTGAGTGAGGAATACATAATCCCGAAAGCATTCGACCCGCGGATCGCGGGCGCGGTTGCAAAAGCGGTCGCGGATGCCTCAAAAAAATAAAGATTAATTTTAATAAAGAAATTAGCGGAAGCTTAACGCTTCCGCTATGTTTCTTTGGTGAGTTGAACTGTTTAACCACTTATGTATAATAGCCGCCTATGACCATTCTTTCAAGCAAAATAATCTTCGCGACGCATATTAAATAAGTTCTAGCGCTTTGCACTCTTTAATGAATCGGCTTTGCATCTGTCATACTCAACATTAAGAACTGTCTGAACAGTGTGTTCAGCAAGCTTGTCCAGTGCATTGTACTTCTTAAGAAGCGAAATTACGTTGTCATTAATAACGAGTGGGGTTTCAAAATCAAAAACTTGAATATTAAGTGCCTTACACATCTTCATAACAGTGTTAAAGCCGGTTCCTGAAACGCCGTTTTTTAAAGCGCTTACCACAGTTGTCTGCGCAATACCGACGCTGAACGCGAATTGACGAACACTCCGGTACTGCTTTTTGATCTCTTGCTTTATAAGCATTGTTAACTCATCCACTGAAACACCTCCTCTGCTTTTTTTACCATTATAACACAACTACAAACAAATGTCAACATTCGCATTAAAATTTTATTCTTCGTTCGTATTAATTTTTTCGGTCCGATCATATTCTTTTTCTATAATCGAAGAAACTAACCTCCCGCCGCTCTCATCGAGCATTGAAAATTTTGATGCAAACGCCAGTTCCTTATCCGAAAGCGTTAACTTTTCGGTTTCAAAAACATCTATATCAAGGTCCCTGCAAAGCTGCATTATCATCGAAAACCTGCTGTTTTCCAGACCGTTTTTAACAATATTGCTGAGGGTCGAGTACGGTATGCACTTATCTTTCGCATATTGCGAAAGAGTCCCGTACTTTTCCTCAATCGCCTCGCCAATCACATCATTCAAATCCTGCATTAGTACCACCTACCGATTTTTCGTATACGATAAGTTTACCAAATTTGGAATTAAATGTCAATAGTTTGCGCAAAAAAATGTATTGCCGGATCAATTTTCGGTCACATATACCCGTGTTCCGAGCGGAATATTAGCCGACATCCAGTTGATATACTTGGGCTGGCAGCGAACGCAGCCGAGAGACAGCTTAACTCCGACATTGTTATTGTACGGCGTGCCGTCGTAATTAAGCAGCGTCGAATGGAGAGCGTAGTTGCCGTAGAACACCATGATCGGTCCCACATAGTAATGCTCGTAAGTCCATCTGTCCTGCGCCGCCGAATACTCAAAGGCTCCGGTTATGGTCTCGCTGTCTGGAGCGCCTATTCCGACCGTGAAATCCTTTATCCACTTCCAGTTGCCCGAATAGCCCTCAAACACCGCACACCTGAACTTCTGCTTATTTACCCAGATCAGGTAGCCGGTCGAGCTTCCTATACCGCTGTCGTTTATCCGCTGTTCAAGAGCCGCGATAGACTCAAGGGCAAGAGGCGATTTGTTTATCAAAATGTCTATATACTCTCCGGAGTCATAATACTCCAGTGTACAGCCGAAACTCTCGACAAACGGTCTAAGCTCTATATAGGTCAGACTGTTGATGTTGCTGACCGGAACATTAAGAGCCTTATCCTCTCCAAAAACAGTGATGTAACTGTAGCCTATATTGACCAGCATTTCATTGTCGCCTGTCTTGACCTTAACGCTGTTGTACTTGGGGAAGAATGTGCAGTCGGTGATCCCGATCGCCTCTGCGACCTCAGAGAGAGGCGCGATGATCGACTCGTCCTCAAATATCGCCGGTGACGAAAGCGCTGTATACTTGCCGTCCGCATAAATATTAATTATACCCTGAGTTCTCACATGGAGGTTCATTTCAGCCGAGCTTACCACCTCTACGGCTCCGTTCTCATCCGGTTCGGTCACGTAGGTATAGAGCGGAAGCCGCTCCTTAAGCGGCAGCGTATAGTTTTCGGTATAGTAATCGACCGAGTCCGCGCCGGTTATCTCAAGATAATACACCGTGCCGACAGGCGCGGCAGGCAGATCATATGTAAGGCTGAAGCTTTCGGTGTCCTCGATATACTTCGTGTGCGAACCCAAAAGCTCGCCGCTTTCGGAGTATATATTGAAAACTCCGTAATCCTTTCTGGGCCATCCGTCAAGCTGGCAGGTGAAGTTCACAGTGTAGCTTGTGATAACATTATCGGGAGCGGCGGCGGGCTGTTCGGCGGGAACCTCGGAAACGGCTTCCGTTTCCCCGCCATCAAGCTCCCGAATGTCCGGCGTCGCCTCGGCAAGCGGAATTTCCTCCGTCTCCGCCCCGCCTTCGGCAAGCGGGATCTCCTGAGCCGCAGCCCCGTCATCGGGCGGCACTGTCTCTGCATACGCCTCATCAGCCGCAGGCGCCGTGTCCGGTTCAGCCGCGAACACCGGTATGCAGCTTAAAATAATACAGGCAGGGAGCAATGCGGATATAAATTTTTTGATCATATCATATTCCTCCGGAAAAATTTTTAATACGTAAATGTTTCAATAGAAATATTATACAATATGACACAAAAAAAGTCAACATAAAGCTGCTAAAGCTCGATCCGTTTATTGTTTTCCGACTCCTTATAAAGCACGAACTTATTTCCGATGACCTGGACCACCTCCGCGCCGGTCGCTTCCATAAGCTCGCCGGCAGCCTCCCGCGCAGTCATGAGCGCGGAGTCGAGTACGTGGAATTTAATAAGCTCTCTCGCCTCTAAGGCGTCCAAAGTCTGCTTTACTGTATTCTCGTTAATTCCGTCCTTACCTATCTGATACAGGGCGGGTACCTTGTTGGCAAGACCGCGCAGGTACGCCCTTTGCTTTGTTGTTATCATATTATTTCTCCTTTTTGCCGCACATATTTTTGAGCGCCCCGGTCATGACCTCGTATATCTCTTTGGCGGGATGCGTATCCTTAAGGCACTCAAGGTGCCGCTCTACCGTCACGAGGTCACCGCGGCTCACGGGTCCGGTCAACGCGGCTTTCGCGCCTTTTTTTATTATATTTTTAACATTGTTTTCCATAAGCGGCGCAAGCGCGTCAAGAGCTTCCCGCTCCGAAAATCCGCACCTGTCCAAAAGGTCGCAGGCTGTGTCCGCCAGCCCTACCACAAAATTGCTGGCAAAAACCGCCGCCGCGTGGTACTTGACTTTGTCCTTGGGATCTATCCGCTTATAACGGTTGCCGCAGGCTTTGAGGATTTCGGCTATCTCACCGCATTCTCCCTCGACCGTGAAGAACGAGTCCGAAAAATCGCAGTCCCGACCGCTGACCGCGGTAAGCATATGCGCGCCGCAGATTTTGGCTCCTCTTTTCCGAACGGGATCTAAGACCTCGCTTGAGAGCGCTCCGGATGTATGGCAGAACGTCTTTCCGTCAAGATCGGTCCCAAGAGCAGCGATTTTTTCGGCGACCTCCGCGATTGCCCTGTCCGCAACCGTAATAAAAATTATATCCGAAGCGCGGACAAGCTCATCAAGCGCTTCAAACGCGCGGCTGTCCGTAAATTCCGCGCTGTCCGCCGCGTGGGCGTAAGTGCGCGACCAATATCCCGAAAGACAAAAACCCCGGTTTTTTATATATTTACCTAAAGCGGCGCCGACTTTGCCGGCGCCGATAAATCCAATTTTAATTGTCATCTCTGTAATGTCTCCTGATGCACTGGAACTCGTCAAAGGCGGCATAGATCGTGCTGTCCTTGCCTCCGTAAGCGTACATTCCCACCATGGCTCCGGTAAAGCGCTTTCCCTTTTTTATAGCCTGAGCGCAAAGGTAGTAAATGTTGTCCGCCGTGTACACCTTTCTGTAGTTCTTGCCGTCTATGCTGTAGTAGAACACGCGTCTTAAGCCGTCGGTCTCTATTTTAAGATAGATACAGTCGGTGACTTCCGGAACACTGACATAGTGCGTGAACCGCTCCACATCGTCTATCTTTTCAAACAGTTTTAATGCGTAGCCGTTTGTGCCGTTGCGGTAAATTCCGTATGTAAAGAATGTCATCTCGTCATAGTAACCGGTAATGCCGTAGTTCTGCTCGTAGTTAAGGTCAATGCCCACGTCCATTTTGCAGATAACGTCAAAATTGAAATCCGGCTGGCGGCGAACCGTGATGTTGGTCGCGGTCCTTGAACTCAAAGGCTCTACGGAACCCTTTATGTAAAGTCTGCTGTCCTTTATAATAATTCCGTCCGGTTCGGGTATTCCCGCGAACATCCAGAACGGCTTCATTTTACCGTCGTCAAAGTTGTCATAGCTGGCGCTCGGCTCGTTGGGAGCCGGCTTCAGGTTAGGCTTCTTTTGCAGAGTGCTGGGACCGTCCAGCTTGTTGACAATGGGCCAGCCGTCCGGCGTCCATGTCATCGGGTCGAGGCAGGTCTCTCTGCCAAGCATCGCGTACTTGCCGTCAAGACTGCGGTTGCACAGGTACACTATATACCAGTCGCCGTCCTGGGTCTGGACCGGCTTGGCGTGTCCGCAGCAAGTGATCGGCGCGGCATAGTCGCGCTGGGTCATGATAGGATTGTATGGGCACGGCTCGTAAACGCCCATAAGGGTCTTGCTTCTGGAAACGGTCACGCAGTGCATTTCGCCTGTGCCGCCCTCCGCCTGAAACAGGTAGTAGTATCCGTCCTTGAATATCATATGCGGTCCTTCGGGAGCGCGCTTATTATCGCCGTAATACAGAAGCTTTGCCTCTGAGATCTGCTTTGTGGCGTCCTCGTTAAGCTCAAGAATTCTCGCGCCGCGATTAAGCAGCATATAGCGTCTGCCGTCAACATCCGTGAACAGCGACGGGTCAATTCCGTCCTCGTCAATAAACACCGGTTCGGAATACGGTCCTTCGGGTCTTTCGGACGATACAATGATCTGTCTGCGCTTGACCGGCATCGAGTCGTTGTATCGCAGAGTCGCGGTTATGTAAAATCTGCCGTTATAATACGAAATATCCGGCGCCCAGTAGCCTCTGCCGCCCTCAAGCCCCTCAAGATGCGCCCATTCGGGGTTGGTTATGGCGTGACCGATACTCTGCCAATGGACCAGATCGGTTGAGTGAGAAATCGGTATACAGGGGAAGAATATAAACGACGAGTTGACCATGTAGTAGTCCTCGCCGACGCGGACGATAGACGGATCGGCATAAAATCCGCGGCGCACAGGGTTCTGGTACATATCCTCAAACTTACAGCCGACGACCTCTTCAAAATATTTCAGGATGTCCGTGTATCCGTGATCACGCGCGACCTCAAAGGGAGTGATAAGATGCTTGTCCCCCTGGCACGGGTTAAGACCGACGCGCTCAACAAGATACTTCACACATTCAAGACTTCCGGTCCTTACCGCCTCATGCAGCACGGTGCGGTAGTTTGAGTCGCACTCGTTGAAGCTTGCAAATGTGTATTCCACCAGATATTTGACATATTCAATATCGCCGGTTTTCACCATATGAAACGCGGCGGAAACACCGTTTTCATCCTGCTCATCAATCAGCTTGGTATCTTTAGCGAGCAGCGCCTTAACGCTGTCCAAATCCCGATTTTTGATACATTCAATAATTTCGCTCATATTTGCACCTCGGATGTAAAAGTATAAACATATTTTAGCAGGGTTAAAAGAGAATTTCAATAGCCATTTTGTATATAAATTTGCGCAATAATCGCACTTTTTTTGAAAAATGGCATTACTTACGCCGCCCCGACTTAAAACCGTCGGAGCGGCGAAAAGCTACAGTATAATGCAAATAAGTCCGCCGCTGCCCTCGTTTATGATACGCTCCAAGGTCTCGCGCAGCTTGCGCCGAGCGTCGTCCGGCATTTTTGCCAGCTTGTTGTGAAGCCCCTCGTTGACCAGCTCATGAAGGGATTTCCCGAATATGTTGGACTCCCAGATCTTTTTCGGATCGTCCTCAAAGCCCCGCATGAGGTACTCCACAAGCTCCTCGGACTGCCGCTCTGTTCCCACAAGCGGACTGACCTCTGTGTGACCATACAAAATGAACGGCTTTATAATAGATACTGTCTGCGTCATCGGGAACTTCATTTCTATGCGTATCTTAACACATTC
>CANQKP010000029.1 GCA_947624495.1 uncultured Monoglobus sp.
CACTACCCCGTCTCATATGCCGGGAACCGTGTTTTCATATGATACAAGCGCATCTCATGTTCTTGCGGCGCTTGTTGAAAAAATAACCGGTAAAAAGCTTATTGACTATGTGAGGGACAAAGGTCTTAAAATTTCAGACGAGGCGTATTTTATCACGGATAATGAAAATGTAAGTCAGGGCGGTTCGGGACTTTTGGCTCTGCCCTATGACGCGCTGATAATGGCTGATATGCTCATGAACAACGGCGTATCGGACGGCGAGCGTGTTCTTTCGGATAAGTTTGCAAGGAGCATGACTTTGTTTCAGGTCCCGAACCACGCAAGAGGAGCTTTCCCCGCCGAGCAGCAGGGATACGGATACCATGTGTGGAGGACACAGCGAAACGGGTTTATGCTGTACGGTCTTGCGGGACAGCTCGCGGCGTGCTTCCCCGATAAAAACTTGATTTTAGTTACAACAGCCGACGCAACCGACAGAAAAGGCGGCGTCCAGCTGATATTTGACGCGTTCTTTGATGAGATATACGATATGCTCGATAAATCAAGCGAAGTCGTAAATCTTGACGATGCCGCGAAAGGCTTGGGTCTCGCCGCGCTTAACAGCGGAGAAACATACGACGTTAACAAAACATATATTTTTGATGATAACAAAATGGGTCTGACATCTCTGGTTATAACTACCGGACATTCTGGCGGCATGATGAGACTGATATTCGGTGATGATGCGCAGGATATAGCATTTGGTTTCGGCGAGCAGATGTACGGCGGGTTTGAAAAATATAACTGTCCCTATGCTGCGTCTGCGGGTTGGTGCGGCTCAAAGAATTTAATTATAAAGATAAATCTTATCGGCGAGTTTGTCGGCAAGATATTTATCCAGCTCTATTTCAGCGAGAACGGCGAATTGACCGTGTTTATGAGAAAGACCGAGGAGTCTAAGTTTAACGAGTACTCCGGCTTTGCTCAGGGAAGCGAACAGGAATTTATTTAATTCGAGGTGATAATATGCGCTTAAGATTAACTGCGTTATTGATAGCTGTGCTTGCGGCGGTTTCGCTTGCCTCCTGCGGCGATAAGGCGACCGACAGCGGAAAGCTGAAAGACAGCACTCAGTCGTATTCAGCGGAAGGTGAGCAAAACTCCGACGGCAGCAGCACTAATTCCGATACGCAGCCTTCAGTTGAGAATGACGGCTCGGTAGCGGTTGTAAACGGCGAGAAAATCATGCCTGAGGACTTGGGCTACTATATGTACAATAACGCGGTCATACAGATGTACAAGATCAATCCCGGCACCACGTCCGAAATAACATCATTTGACTGGTCAACTACGGGAGAGGACGGCAGACCGCTTAAGGATATTGTTGAAGAAAACGCCCTTGAGGACGCTGTAAACGACGCGGCATTCCGCATAATGGCGTCCGAAGCCGGATACTCGGTCTCTGAGGCTGAGAAAAACGCATCTGAGCTGGTCGACGGCGCGATAAGCCGTTCCGGTGAACAGGGATTTTTGAAGACCGCCAACTCAATGGGAATACGCGATGCGGAACAGTACAAAAAAATATACACCAATATCGCTGTGTTTGACGGCGTTGCAAAGGATTTTCAGAATAATCCCGGCAAATATATTTCCGATATCTCGGTTCTTTCAGATTATACGGGAACAAAGGGAGCTTCGGTCCGTCAAATTCTTATTCTGAATAACACCTCAAAGGGCGATGCTCTGACCGTGGCGCAGGAGGTCAATCAAAAGGCGAAAAACGGCGAGGACTTTTCGGAGCTGATGCGTGAATATAACGAGGATACCGTCTCGGAAACCGACGGTGAGGACGGCAGGGTATATACATTCCCGGAGGGTGAAATGGTTGAGTCCTTCGAGCAGGCGTCATTCGCGCTCAAGATAGGCGAAATAAGCGATATCGTTAAATCGGATTACGGTTATCACACAATAAAGCGTATCTGCGGTGCGTACGAGCTTCAAAATTACTGGAGATCCGAGGCTGACGTTACAATTTCCGAAAACGCTATGGATATGATCGATTTTGACGATACTATTAACCTGATAGTGCAATCAAAGAAAACCGAATAAATATTTTTTGAAAGGACAGTAAAAACTATGGGTGAAAAAAATTCAGTAAAATTTGATATGGAAAACGGCGGAAGCTTCATAATTGAGCTTTATCCCGAATATGCGCCGAAAACTGTGGAAAACTTCAAAAAATTAGTTTCCGAAGGCTTTTATGACGGACTTACATTTCACAGAGTTATAGACGGATTTATGGCTCAGGGCGGATGTCCTCTGGGCAACGGAACAGGAGGAAGCGGCGAGAACATCCCCGGCGAGTTTGCGATAAACGGATTTAAGGATAATACACTCAGCCACACACGCGGAGTTGTATCAATGGCGCGCTCAATGAACCCGAACTCAGCCAGCAGTCAGTTTTTCATATGCTATGATAACGCGAACTTTTTGGACGGACAGTATGCCGCCTTCGGAAAGGTTATCGACGGTATGGAGACGGTTGACGGCTTTTTAAGCACCCGCCGCGTGGGACCGGAAGGCGGAACTCCGGTAGAGCCTATCGTCATAAGCCGCGCCTATATTGTTGAGTAGTGGCAAGGATAGATGTTCCAAAGCCTCTTCGGGAGGTAATAAATATCCTTGAAGATCACGGATATTCTGCATACCCCGTAGGCGGCTGCGTCCGCGACAGTCTGAGAGGCAAATCTCCCAAAGATTGGGACGCGGCGGTTTCGGCAACGCCGGAACAGGTAAGTCTTGCGCTCAAATCTCATCCAAGCAGAGTTATCGGTACCGGACTCGCGCACGGAACTGTCACGGTTATATATCAAGATGAAATATACGAGCTAACCACATTCCGCACGGACGGTGAATACAGTGATAACCGCAGACCGGACACGGTCGAGTTTATAAGCAGCATATACGGTGATCTTGCAAGGCGTGACTTTACCGTAAACGCCATAGCCTATGACTGCAAAAATGACAAAATAATAGATCCGTTTCACGGTGCGGCTGACATAGAGCGCGGTATAATACGCTGTGTCGGAGAAGCCGGCAAAAGGTTTGAGGAGGACTCCCTTCGAATTCTGCGAGGTCTGCGGTTTTGTTCGGTGCTTGGGTTTGATATTGAAAAAGAAACCTCCGATGCGATGCTGAGTCATGCGGAACTTCTTAAAAATGTTTCATATGAAAGAATATACTCAGAGCTTAAGATGATACTGTGCGGCAAAAATATTGAATTTGTACTGCGAAGATACTGCGATATTTTTGCCGAAGTTTTACCGGAAATAAAACCGATGTTTGACTTTCCGCAGATTAACCCGTATCATTGTTACGATGTATGGGAACACACTGTCCACGCCGTTGCAAATATTGAGGCAGATCCCGTTCTGCGTATGACCGCGCTGTTCCATGACAGCGGAAAACCGAGCGTTCACACGCGAGAGGTTTCTGAAAACGGCTCGATCACAGATCATTTTTATAATCACGGAGCGGTCTCCGCAAATCTCGCGCTTACGGCTCTTGACAGGTTGAAGGCGGACAACGCGTCGAAAGACGCTGTGGTTTATCTTGTAAAACATCACGGAGATGTTACCGCCCCGACAAGGAAGAGCGTAAAGCGCAGGCTGAACAAGCTGTGCCTTGAGTTTCCGGACGGCAGGAAGATATTTGAAATGCTTATCAAGGTCAAGCTTGCCGATGTTTCGGCTCAGGCGGAAAACGTCCGCGCGAGCCGTGCGGCGGAACTTAACATGACCCTTAAAATCGCTGATGAGATAATAACCGAAAACGAGTGCTTCAGCCTGAAAAATTTGGCGGTCAACGGATATGATATTATGAGCGTCGGATACAGCGGAAAGGCGGTCGGGAAAATTCTGCAAAACGTGCTGGATATGGTAATTTCGGACAGGCTCCAAAACAACAAGGATGAAATAATAAAATATATAAAATCAAATAGCTTTATTATAGAATAAACTATCCTGCTTTAATAAAATAAACATTTTATAAACTTTGTTAAATATTAGCATTTTTACTTGATTAATTATATATTTTTGTATATAATTATATCAAGTAATATTTTCATACTAAGGAGTGATAATTATGTCGAAAAAATATACGGTCGGCATTGATTACGGATCCCTTTCGGGCAGAGCTGTGCTTGTTGACGTCGAAAACGGCGACGAGCTTGCCTCTTCGGTATATGAATATCCGCATGAGGTAATGTATGAATACCTACCTGACGGAAAAACAAAGCTTGGCGTTGACTGGGCTCTTCAGCATCCGCAGGATTATATCGACGTACTCAGCCACACTGTTCCGGATGTTATAAAGCAGTCGGGAGTAGACAGCAGGGACATTATAGGACTCGGCATTGATTTTACCGCCTGCACTGTGCTTCCTGTTAAAAATGACGGGACTCCTCTGTGCTTTATTGATGAATATAAGTCTGAACCTCATGCATACGTTAAGCTTTGGAAACATCATGCCGCGCAGAAATATGCAAACAAGCTGAACGAGATCGCGTCCGGGTCCGGAGAAGATTTTCTCAAAAGGTACGGAGGCAAAATCTCATCCGAGTGGATGATACCCAAAGCCTGGCAAATCGCCGAGGAAGCGCCTGATATTTATGACGCTATGGATAAATTCATCGAGGCGGGAGACTGGATCGTGTGGCAGCTTACCGGAAAAGAGACGCGCAACAGCTGCACAGCGGGATACAAGGCGCTTTGGAGCAAGAAAGAGGGTTTTCCTTCAAAAGAATTCTTTAAATCGCTGCATCCGAAGCTTGAAAATTTTGTTGATGAAAAAATCGGCTGCGCGATCACGCCGATAGGCTCAAAAGCCGGAGAGATAACCGAGGATATGGCAAAGCTCACCGGACTTAAGCCCGGCACAGCGGTTGCTGTCGCAAATGTTGACGCCCATGTTGCGCTTCCGGCGGTGGGGGTCACCGAACCCGGTAAAATGCTTATGATCATAGGCACATCGACCTGTGATATACTGCTTGGCGATGAGGAGAAGCTCGTTCCGGGAATTTGCGGGGTTGTTGAGGACGGCGTTATACCCGGATTTCAGGGATATGAAGCGGGACAGTCGTGCGTGGGAGATCACTTTGACTGGTTCGTAAAGACTTCGGTACCGGAAAGCTACTACCGCGAGGCAAAGGCGCTTAATATCAACATACACCAACTGCTCAGAGCCAAGGCTGAAGTGTTAAAGCCGGGCGAAACCGGTCTCGTTGCTCTGGATTGGTGGAACGGAAACCGCAGCGTACTGGTTGACGTTGACCTTACGGGACTCATTCTTGGAATGACACTTCTTACAAGACCCGAAGATATCTACCGCGCGCTCATTGAGGCGACGGCATACGGAAAGCGCATGATCGTTGACACATTCCGCGAAAACGGTGTTCCGATAACCGAGCTTTATGCTGCCGGAGGAATTGCGCAGAAAGACGCGTTCATGATGCAGATTTATGCCGACGTTACCAACATGAACATCAAGATAGCCGACTCAAAGCAGGCGGGTGCGCTTGGTTCCGCTATGTTCGGCGCGGTTGCCGCAGGCTCCGCTGTCGGCGGATATGACGATATAACCAAATGTGCTAAGCGGATGGGCAAGGTTAAAACAAAGTATTATACACCTATACCCGAAAACGTTGAAATATATGACAAGCTCTATGCGGAATACAAGCAGCTTCATGACTATTTCGGAAGAGGCGGAAATGATGTTATGAAGCGTCTGAAGCTTATTAAAAAACAGTCAAAGGAAGATTGATATTTATGTATGATGAACTTAAAAAGCGGGTATATGAAGCGAATATGCTGCTCCCCAAGCACGAACTTGTAACCTTCACCTGGGGAAACGCATCAGAGATCGACAGAGAGAATAATGTTGTAGCGATAAAACCGTCGGGCGTTGAATACGACAAGCTGAAACCGGCGCACATCGTTGTGCTTGATTTGGATAGCGGCGGGATCGTTGACGGGGACCTGAACCCCTCGTCCGATACACCCACTCACCTTGAGCTTTACAAGAGGTTCCCCAATATTGGCGGTGTTGTCCACACCCACTCAAGCTGCGGGACCGCGTGGGCGCAGGCAGGACGCGCGATACCGCCTTACGGCACAACGCACGCTGACTATTTCTACGGTGAGATCCCCTGCACAAGACCGCTTGACGAGCAGGAGGTCAAAAGCGCGTATGAGCTGAATACCGGCAAAGTGATAGCTGATACATTCGAAAAAAACGGTATTGATCCTGCGGCGGTTCCGGGCGTTTTGGTTTCAAACCATGCTCCGTTCAGCTGGGGAGTTGACGCAAGGGATGCGGTGCATAACGCCGTGGTTCTTGAGGAAGTCGCCAAAATGGCGTTTATGTGCGAGCTTATCGATCCGCAGATAAAGCTGATGCCTGAGTATGTACTTAACAAGCATTACCTGCGCAAGCACGGCAAAGACGCGTATTATGGACAAAACGGTAAAATATAGCAAGCATAACGATTACAAGGAGGAATTTGGCTATGTACAAAAGATTGTTTACATCCGAGTCGGTCACAGAGGGTCATCCGGACAAAATATCTGACTTGATCTCAGATGCAATACTTGACGCAATTCTTGAAAATGACCCAAATGCGCGAGTTGCCGTTGAGGTAACCGTAACAACCGGTCTGGTTCTTATCGTGGGCGAAATTACAACGTCTACATATGTTGATATGAAAACCATTGCCCGCGAGACTATACGTGGCGTCGGATATGACAGAGCAAAATACGGCTTTGACTGCGACACCTGCGCGGTGCTTGTTGCGATTGACGAACAGTCGGGCGACATTGCACAGGGCGTCGATGACAGCGGTGACGGAATAGGAGCCGGCGATCAGGGAATGATGTTTGGATTTGCCTGCGACGAGACAGAAGAGTATATGCCCTTGCCGATTTCTCTTGCTCACAAGCTCACCCGCCGTCTGACCGAGGTCAGAAAGCAGAATATTCTTAACTATCTGCGTCCCGACGGCAAGGCTCAGGTTACAGTTGAATATAATGAGGACGGCAGCTTTAAGCGGGTCGACGCTATTGTTGTTTCGACCCAGCACAACGAGGCTGTGTCTCAGGAGCGCCTCCGCAATGATATTAAAAAATATGTTATCGACGAGGTGATCGGCGACGATTTGAAGGATGACGATACAGCGATCTACATCAATCCGACCGGCAGATTTGTTGTGGGCGGTCCTCAGGGCGACAGCGGTCACACCGGAAGAAAGATCATAGTCGACACCTACGGCGGTTATGCGAGTCATGGCGGGGGAGCGTTCTCCGGAAAAGACCCCACCAAGGTCGACCGAAGCGCGGCATACGCCGCAAGATATGTGGCAAAGAACGTTGTTGCCGCAGGTCTCGCAAAGCAATGCGAGATCCAGCTTGCTTACGCAATCGGCGTCAGCAAGCCGGTTTCGGTCAGGGTCGATACCAGAGGTACCGGCGTTATACCCGACAGTGAAATATCCGACAAAATACTCAAGGTATTTGATTTGACGCCCGGCGGCATAATTAAAACACTTGATTTGCAGCGCCCGATATATAAGCAGATCGCGGCGTACGGACATTTCGGCAGAAATGATCTTGACCTGCCATGGGAAAAGACAGATAAGACGGAACAGCTCAAAAACGCATAATTTCGGCTCCCCTTGCTAAGGGGAGCTGTCTTTCAGATTAATTCAGGAGGTATGACGTGTCTTATGACGGATTTGTAACCCGCTGCGTTACACACGAACTCAATCAAAAGCTGCTCGGCGGCAAGATCGATAAAATTTATCAGCCGGAGAGCGATGAGATAATAATAAATGTCCGCACCTTTGACGGCAATTTTAAGCTTTTGTTATCAGCCAGCGCGTCAAACGCGAGGGTCCATTTGACAAACACGAAAAAAGAAAATCCAATGTCGCCGCCCATGCTTTGTATGCTTATGCGCAAGCACTTGAGCGGCGGCAGGATCACGGCTATAACACAGCCCGGAAATGATCGCGTTATCAGGATCGATATTGAATGCTTAAGCGAGCTTGGCGATATTGAAACCAAGTCGGTCATTACGGAGATAATGGGACGGCACAGTAATATAATATTTATCGACAGCGGCAATAAGATCCTTGACAGCGCCAAGCACGTTGATTTTACGGTAAGCAAGGTGCGCCAGATATTGCCCGGATTTATATACGAGCCGCCTCCGCGGCAGGACAAGCTTACGCCCGACGGATTTGAGCTTGTAAGCTTTATGAACGATTTTTCAAAGCAGGATAATGATACATTGCTTGATAAATACCTGCTTGACCGCATTATGGGTATGAGTCCGCTTGTGGCGCGCGAGATTGTTTATAAGTTTGCAGAACACACGAAAATAACGAAAGGCGAGGTTGACGAGGCAAAGTTTGTGACTCAGATCGGGTCGTTCATCGGCGATATGCTCGCCGATAAATATTCTCCCTGCGTTTTGTATGAAAAAGACAACGGCAAGCCGATGGCGTTTTCCTGTATACGCCTTGAGCAGTACGGCGGAATGGCGGAAGTAAAGTCTGTTTCCTCTATATCAGAGGCAATCGACGAATACTATGTCACACGCTCAATGCGTGAAAGTATGCGGCAGCGAAGCGCGGATATATTAAAGCTTGTCAACAACAACATTGACCGCTGTTCAAAAAAGCTTGCTATGCACAGAGACAATCTTGAAAAATCAAAGAAGCGTGATAAATACAAAATCAGGGGCGATCTTTTGACAGCCAATATGCATAGGGTAAAGTTTGGTATGGACAGTATTACGGTCGAAAATTTTTATGACAACAATGAAAAACTTAAAATCACGCTCGACCCGACTGTTTCTCCGGCTCAAAACGCACAGAGATTTTACAAGCGGTATAACAAGGCAAAGGTCACGGAAAAGTATGCCGCCGAACAGATAAGCGAAGCGGAGGAGGAACTTAAGTACCTTGAGACTGTACTTGACAGCATACGCAAGGCTGAAACACCGAGGGATCTGGCTGAAATTAAAGAAGAGCTGCGCGAACAGGGGTATATAAAAACAACAGGCACCGGCGGAAAAAAGAAAAAGTCAAAAAGCGCCGCGTCAATGCCAATGAAGTTCACATCAAGTGACGGGTTTGAGATACTTGTAGGCAGGAACAACAAGCAGAATGACGAGCTAACGGTCCGTATGTCGTTTTCAACAGACATTTGGCTCCATACCAAGGAAATTCCGGGGTCCCATGTTCTTATCCGCACGAACGGCTCCGGCGCTGCTCCCGACCAAACAATTCTTGAGGCTGCGCGGCTTGCCGCATATTACAGCAAGGCAAGAGAGTCGGCGCAGGTCCCGGTCGACTATACTCACGTTAAAAACGTAAAAAAGCCTAACGGCGCCAAACCCGGCTTTGTGATATATGAAAAGAATAAAACCCTATACGTTGCCCCTTCAAACAAGATAGAATAAGACCGGCTTATATTGATTTTGATAAATTAGCACCGGTCGCGGTTAATGCCGCGGCTGGTTTTTTCTTAAATCATAGAAAATTTATACTTTGTTAACAATTTATATATTTTTGTGTGGGAATAATATGTTAGAATATAACAAATACCATAAAGATAGGAGTTGTATGTTATGAAAATTAGAAACAAAAAAATTTCAATTTCGATTGCCGCGCTGCTTTGCGTTTTGTGTATGACTGTCGGCGGCTGTGCAGCGACTGTTGTACAAACAATTCAGGCGGAACTCAGACCGGACTTCACCGTAGTTATAGACGGAACTGAACGCACATTTAAAAATGTAAACGGAGAGGTTGTCGACCCGATTTTATATAACGGCTCAACCTATCTGCCGATACGCGCGATTGGTGAAATTATGGGAAAGGAAGTCACATGGTACGAAGATCGGAAACGCATAGAGCTGAATGATAAAAAATCAACCGTGACGGATGCTGACAATATAGTAACAGGTCAGAATGTTCCGTCAGCGCAGCCTAATCAGCAGGCGGCTCCGCAGTCCGGTGAGATCACCCTGGATCGCGCAAAAGAAATCGCGCTTGAAAAAGCAGGGCTTACTGCCGCAGACGTAACCTTTACAGAGGCAAAGCGCGACCGCGACAACGGCAGAGAAGTGTTTGACATAGAATTCCGTCAAGGCAGAACCGAGTATTCCGCAGAAATTTCAGTGAGTGACGGAACTATAATTTCTTGGGAAGTTGACAGAGACTAATATATACCCCGCAAACCGCTCCTTGAAAACAGGGGCGGTTTTATATTATCTTTTTAATTATTCCCGCAAGGTATAGCGAGCCGCATACGCATATCAAGCCGCTATTATCATGGATTATGTTTCTCAGCGCTTCAGACGGAGTATGTGCGCATTTTGCATATATTCCGTGTTTTTTATATTCATCGGCAAGCTTTTCGGCACTGAGGCAGCGCGGCATATCAAGCTCCGTCACAGTGACGCTTCCGCGGCGCGGCAGACAAAATTTCGATATTAGCCTGACTATCTCTTTATAATCCTTGTCGTCCATGACAGCGGTCAGAAAGTGAATTGTTTTTTCATTCTTATCAAGCTCGCCGAGCAGCGTTTTCACCGCTTGCGGATTGTGAGCGCCGTCGATTATTATATTTTCGCTTCGGTCGAGTCTGCCGTCGATCTTTGCGTTTTGCAAGCCGTTTTTGATGTTTTTGCGGTTTATACTGTAACCAAGCACGCGCAGCTTTTCGGCAATTTCAATTGCTGTCACCGCATTAAACGCTTGAAACTCACCGTCCATTGCAAGACGGTATTTTTCTTGTTTATACATAAACGACCTTTCAGCCGAGTTATAGCCCGCCGGCAGTTCAGGTACGATAAGTTTGGAGCCGACCTGTTTGCAGACCATTTTGGCGTTTTCAAACACGACTTTGTCCTGCCTTGGATATAAAACGAGCGGTGAACCGGACTTCACTATGCCGAGTTTTTCACGTGAAACCTCATCGACGGTGTTTCCTAGGTATTGGCAATGGTCAAGTCCTATCGCGGTAAGCGCGGTTACAACCGATTTTTCGATGACATTTGTGGCGTCAAGTCTGCCGCCAAGACCAACTTCAAGCACAACAAAATCACAGCCCTGCCGCTTGAAATACACCATGGCGGCGGCTGTGATAAACGCAAATTCCGAAACCTCGGCGCTGTATTTTTCGGAAACCGATTTCACGTATTCAACAAGTGCGACAAGGTCGTTATCGGGTATCGGCTCGCCGTTAATTCGTATCCGCTCATTGAAACGCATTAAAAACGGAGAAGTAAACAAACCGGTTTTAAATCCGGCGTCAATCAGTATCTCAGAGATCATTGTGCAGGTGCTGCCCTTTCCGTTGGTTCCGCCGATGTGAATGAATTTCAGGCTTTTGTGCGGGTCGCCGAGCCTGAAGAGCAGTTCCCTGAGCAAATCGTTCCCAAGCACCCGACTGAATTTTGGTATTGAGTGTATATAGCTTAGAGCCTGTTCACAGTTCATCATATCAGCTCCGCCTAACCGGAACGCCTTCGGAGTCAAGATAATTTTTTAAATCGCATATCTCAATTTCGCGGAAGTGGAAGAGGGAGGCGGCAAGCGCCGCGTCAGCTTTGCCGTATGTCAGAGCGTCCCTGAAATGCTCCGGTGTTCCTGCCCCGCCGGAGGCAATAACCGGAATTGATACGCTTTCGGCGATAGCGCGTGTCAGCTCTATGTCGTATCCGGCTTTTGTTCCGTCGCAGTCCATTGATGTCAACAGTATCTCGCCGGCTCCAAGAGCTTCGGCGTGCTTTGCCCATGCGATTGC
The DNA here is from genome assembly GCA_947624495.1 of uncultured Monoglobus sp. Taxonomy (GTDB): domain Bacteria; phylum Bacillota; class Clostridia; order Monoglobales; family Monoglobaceae; genus Monoglobus. The sequence goes on from CANQKP010000029.1 coordinate 11,847, forward strand.
GTCAAGACCTGTGTCAATTCTTCCGCCGTTTATATACACGTTCCAGCTTGAATTGTTGTTTGAACCGCTCTCGGATGCCTGCTGTGACTGCTCCTTGCAAGGCGGGTTTTTAATATTGCGCTTTGCGTCAATCGCGACCACCACGCACTGGCTGCCGAATTTTTCGGCGGCGTCGGATATAAGTTCAGGGTTTCGGATAGCGGAGGAGTTAATCGAGATCTTATCCGCTCCCTGAAGCAGCAGCTCTCTGAAGTCGTCCACAGACTTAATCCCGCCGCCTACGGTGAACGGGATAAACACGGTTTCGGCAACCCTTTTTGCCATTTCGATCACAGTGCCGCGCGCTTCGTGAGTCGCGGTTATATCAAGAAAAACCAGTTCGTCAGCGCCGGCTTTGTTGTACGCTTTGGCAACCTCGACCGGGTCGCCGGCGTCAATCAAATTCACAAAATTGACGCCCTTGACGACCCGTCCGTTTTTGACGTCAAGACATGGTATAATTCGTTTTGCAAGCATAGTGTTACCTCCTACAGATTACCGAAATTTTTAAGGACAGCAAGTCCTGTCTCACCGCTTTTTTCCGGATGAAACTGTGTCGCGAACACATTTTTTCTGTGAACAGCCACCGGAATTTCAGTTCCGTATGTTGTGTGGGCGCTGACTATGCTCTCGTCTTTAGGCGCAATATGGTAGGAGTGAACAAAATAAACATAAGGCTCATCACCAATTCCGCTGAATATCGGGCAGTTTTTGTCATATGTGATCGAGTTCCAGCCCATGTGGGGGATTTTGAGTCCGGGAGACTGCGCGATCCTCTTGTTCCCGCCGCTGAATAACGAAAGACCTTTTGCTCCAGGCGACTCCTCACTTTCGTCAAACAAAAGCTGAAGCCCCAAGCATATTCCAAGGAACGGTTTTCCTTTATCGACCGCTTCAAGTATGCAGTTGTCAAGTCCGACCTTTCTTATCGAATTCATGCACACGCCGAACGCGCCCACTCCGGGCAGTATTATTTTATCGCAGCTCATTATCTCATTCGGGTCGGATGAAATTTTCGCCTCAAATCCGAGATATTCAAACGCTTTTTCAACCGAGCGCAGATTTCCCGCTCCGTAGTCAATAATCGCAATCATTCATGTCACCTCACAGCTGAATATAAATTATCAGTCGCCGAAACAAATTCCCATCTGCCGTGCCGTTACAACCTCGTTGCAGTCAGGCGTTACGACCTTCAGCTTGCCCGCAACATCCTTGAGCGGAACGGGAACGATCTCATTCTTGCGCAAAGCAACCATATATCCGTATTTCTTCTCCGCGATAAGCTGTGCGGCGCTTGTGCCTATTCTTGTTGTAAGCACTCTGTCGTAGGGGCAGGGGCTGCCGCCGCGCTGGAAGTGACCGGGAACGCATACCCGTATTTCGTTGGGATGCTTTTCTCTAAGCTCATCCGCTATGCGATAAGCAATTGAGGGCTGGCGCATTTCTGCTCTGTGCTTTTTAAACTCCTTTTTGCTCATCTTCGCCTCTTCTTTTGAAACAGCGCCCTCGGCAACCGCGATTATGGAAAAGCTTTTGCCGATGCTGGCGCGTTTTGCCAGCTCACGGTTAACGCTGTCTATATCATATGGTATCTCCGGCAGCAGTATAACGTCCGCGCCGCCGGCTATTCCCGCATACAAGGTGAGCCAGCCGACCTTGTGACCCATTATCTCGACAATAAACACGCGGCTGTGCGAAGTCGCCGTTGTGTGAATACGGTCAATAACATCCGTGGCTACGTTCAGCGCACTGTAAAAACCGAAAGTCATATCCGTACCCCACAAGTCGTTGTCAATGGTCTTTGGCAGACCTATAACGTTAAGACCCTCCTCACTGAGCAGGTTGGCAGTTTTGTGTGTTCCGTTTCCGCCGAGAACCACCAGGCAGTCGAGCTTCATCTTTTTATAATTCTTTTTCATCTTCTCGACCTTGCTGACGCCGTTTTCGTCAACATCCCACATACGCTTAAACGGCTGGCGCGAGGTGCCTAAGATAGTGCCGCCTCTTATGAGCAGACCCGAAAAGTCGCGCGGCTCCATTTTGCTGTAAACACCGTTGATAAGACCGTAATATCCGTTCTTTATGCCGTAGATCTCCATATCGGCGCCAAAATGCTCGTAAAGCGCCTTTGCCACTCCTCTGATCGCCGAGTTAAGACCCTGACAATCGCCGCCGCTTGTGAGTATACCTATCCTTTTCATATATATGACCTCCTTAAAAAGTTTTAATTAAATTCCTTTGGCTCGTTTTTATCGTATAATATCTTCGTCCTGTGAATATTATAACCTGTTATTTTTATATCAGTCTGTGAACTAAGATGATCGATCAAAGCCTCGACCGCGATCTCCGGCTTTAGATTTTTCTGTCCTCCGGCGGACAGGGTTAAGCTGAACCGAGCGTCATCTCCGCACTCACGGAACCCTTCTGCGCTTTCAACAAAGTCCATAAGATTAAGCTCTTGCTCGCCTTTTTTCTTGGTACGCTTTATTATCGCGACCTCAGGCTGAGCAAAAAATTTTTTACAGGCGTCCGGAAGCTCTGCGCAATGGCTGTCCGAAAGAATGGTTACCTCGTACTCTGCGGCAAAAATATCGTTTGCTGATATTTCGGGGGCGCCGACAGACAAAATACGAATGTCCGGAGGCAGAGTTAGGTTGAGGCGCTTCATTATATCGGAGTCCGAAATACCGTCCTCAAACTCAATGTCCGCAAATTCGCGGCTGCTGGTCACGCCCACCGAAAGAGGAAGCGAAAAAGTCATCTTTTGGTGTGGATTAAAGCCCTGACTGTACACGACCGGAAGCTCAGCCCTCATGATTGCGCGTGTAAAGCAGCGCAGCAGGTCGAGATGTGATATATATTTCGCCATATTCAGTTTCGAAAACGCCAGCCGTCTCTTACTCAAAGCAAACACCTCCTCCGAAGGACGCCGCTCCGCAGCCGCTGCATTTTTCGCGGCAGTCAGGGGTCGTTTTTCCCTCGTAAGCGCGCTTATGCTCCTTGATGAAAAATGATTTGGGGACTCCGATGTCCGCGTAATCCCACGGCAAAATCTCATCGTAGCCAATTCTTCGGTTGGCGTAAAACGCCGGATCAATGTTATTTGCTTTAAAAGCTTCGATCCACTTATCGTAATCAAAGAAGTCGCTCCAGCCGTCAAATTTGCAGCCTAAAGAGTGCGCGGTGATCAACACCTCGCCCAGACGTCTGTCGCCCTTGGCGAATACCGCCTCAAGCAGGCTTATGTCGCTGTTATGCCAGTTGTACACTATCTTTTTCGAGCGTATATTTTCCTTGAGGTATTTAGCCTTTGCCTCCATTTCGGATATAAGGTCCTGCGGCTCCCATTGAAACGGCGTAAACGGTTTTGGCACGAAAAACGATGTGCTGACCGTTATGCTTACGCTTCTGCCTTTTCGCTTCTCTGGAGGGATCGTGAAAAATCCCTCGTCTATAACTTTTTTCGCCAGTTCGGCTATTCCAAGGACGTCGTCATATGTCTCGGTCGGCAGACCAAGCATGAAATAAAGTTTGATCCTGTTATAACCGCCGCCGAACGCGATCTTTGAAGTGCGTATCAGGTCGCTTTCAAGCACGTTTTTGTTAATAACGTCTCTAAGGCGCTGGGTACCAGCTTCGGGCGCAAATGTAAGACCGCTTTTCTTAACCTTCTGAATTTTTTCCATAAGCTCCATTGAGAAGTTGTCTACCCTGAGGGATGGCAGTGAAAGATTTATACGCTTATCCACGGTAATGTCAAGCAGATCATCGATCAGGTCCTGACGCTGAGTATAGTCGCTGGTGCTTAGCGATGACAGCGACATCTCCTCATAGCCGGTGTTCCTGATGCAGTTTTCGGCAATGCCCGTCAGTCTTTTAACGCTGCGCTCTCTTACAGGACGGTATATGTAGCCCGCCTGACAGAAACGGCAGCCGCGTATGCAGCCGCGGAAAATTTCCAGCATAATTCTGTCATGCACCGTCTCCATAAACGGCACAACAAGCTTTTCCGGCGCGTAACAATTGTCAAAGTCGGTGATGATACGCTTTCTGACCTGCTTCGGAACGCCGGGGCGGTTTGGCTCAAAGCGCTTGATTGTATTGTCGTCGTTATATTCAACATCATAGAATTTAGGCACATATATGCCGCCAAGCCCAACCAGGCTCATAAGGAACTCATCGCGGTCTTTTCCGCTGCCGCGCCATTCCTTATAAACATCCATGATCTCACCGTTGACTTCCTCACCCTCGCCGAGAATAAAAAAATCAACAAGCTCCGCCAAAGGTTCGGCGTGATACGCGCAGGGACCGCCGCAGCAAATAAACGGGTCACCGCTTCCCCGCTCAGAAGTCCTGAGGGGAATTCCGGCAAGGTCAAGCATATTTACCACATTTGAATAGCTCATCTCATATTGCAGCGTAAATCCGACAATATCAAACCCGCCGACCGGCGAGCAACTTTCCATTGAAAGCAGAGGTATGCCGTTTTTGCGCATCTCCTGCTCCATATCGTCCCAAGGCGCAAAAACGCGCTCGCAAATCGTATCGTCACGCTCGTTCAGCATATGATAAAGTATCTTCATTCCAAGGTGGGACATACCGACCTCGTACACATCCGGAAAACAAAAGGCGAACGTCATCATATCATCTGTTTTTTCCTTGTGTACGCTGCCGAATTCATTTCCGATATAGCGCGCCGGTTTTTGTACACGGCGCAGGCAATCTTCATATTTTCTCCTGTAATTCTGCATTTTTACCTCTTAAAATTTAAAGTATACATTAAGCATAGCACAAACAGTTGGTAAAATCAATATAAATTAAGTCGAATTTTTGTTGCAAATATAATAAAACAGTGGTATTATTATATATACGGAGGGATAGTATGGGCATTCAAATTCATCCGATACCGCCTGTTTACGACAAAAACTCAAAAATATTAATTCTCGGCAGCTTTCCTTCGGTCAAGTCGCGGGAGGCTCGTTTTTTCTACGGTCATCCACGGAACCGTTTTTGGGAAGTCCTTGCCGGAGTACTCAAGTGTGGGTGTCCCGCCACCGTTATACAAAAGAAACGGCTTTTGCTTGAAAACCATATTGCGCTTTGGGATGTAATTAAATCCTGCGAAATATCCGGCTCAGCCGACAGTTCGATTAAAAACGCTGTTCCAAACGACCTTGGCGAAATTTTTTCATGCGCAGATATATTGGCGGTATATGCCAACGGAGGCACGTCATATAACTTATTTAAAAGGTTTTATAAAAATAAGGAAATATCCCGTCTGCCGTCAACCAGTCCGGCTAACGCGGCGTACTCGCTTGAGCGTCTGATATCCGAATGGAGCATTATACTTGATAATTTATAGAACAGGAGACATGATAATGAATAAATTACTTAAATCAATTGCTGTTTTTACAGTGATTTGCGTGCTTCTTAGCTGTACAGTATCTGCCTTTACAGATGTTGGAAATGATGCGTGGTATGCGGAAAATGTCAACAGCATGACGTCAAGCGGATTGCTTAACGGCTATGAAGACGGCAGTTTCAGACCCGAAAGCACGATAACTTATGCCGAGTTTATAAGCGTGACCGCCCGCTGCGTCCAGGGAACAATACAACCGAGCGGGACTCACTGGGCGTCGGGCTATATGAAACACGCTTACGAAAACGGCTGGTACGACTATGACGAGATTTACGAGGCGGATTTTGATAAGCCGATCACCCGTCAGATGGCGGTTAAAATTGTCGATATGGCGTTCAAAATTCCCGAAAATGAGCATGATAATAACGTTTATTATCAGTATATGCAGTCGATAAAGGACTTTGATAAAATTCCCGGAAGATACGGCTATCTTGTTGTCAGAGCATATAACAACGGTATACTGACAGGCGACGAGAACGGGAATTTTAATCCGTTTTCTTCGCTGACCCGCGCCGAAGCCTGCGCTATTATAATGCGCGCTAAGGGTGAAGGCTCAGTCCCGGCTCAGACAGCGCCGACTGTCACTGCCGCTCCGACGCAGCCGGCGGCGATAAGCGGCGGAGTTTCTCAAAACGGAAAATTATCGGTCAGCGGCACCCGGCTTGTTAATCAAAACGGTGAACCGATTATTCTCAGGGGCATGAGCAGCCACGGGATACAATGGTATGGGAATTTCACTTCGTACAATGCGATTAAAAACACGGCTGACAGAGGCGCCAACCTTTTCCGCGTTGCGATGTACACTGCTGAAAACGGCTATATAAGCGGCAAAGAAACGGTCAAGCAGCAAGCATATGCCGCGGTTGACAATGCCGTGGCAAACGATATGTACGTAATTTTGGACTGGCATATACTCAGCGACGGCGATCCTTTGCAATACCTGAATGAGGCAGTCGAGTTTTTCGCTGAGGCTTCGGCGAAATACGCAAACACTCCAAATGTAATATTTGAGATTTGCAACGAGCCAAACGGAAATGTGACATGGTCCGGAAACGTCAAGCCTTATGCCGAGGTAGTTATACCCATTATCCGTCAGAACAGTGATGCGGTGGTTCTTGTCGGTTCTCCGACTTGGAGCCAGGACATCGACAAGGCTGCTGATGATCCGCTCGGCTTTTCAAATGTTATGTACACTTGTCATTTTTATGCAGGGACCCACGGAAGCTGGCTCAGAGACAGAATAGATTACGCTCTGTCAAAGGGCGCGCCCATATTTGTCAGCGAGTGGGGAACAAGCGCGGCGGACGGCAATGGAGGAGTATTTGCCGATGAGACCTCCAAATGGCTCGACTTTCTGAGTTCACGCGGTATAAGCTGGGCAAACTGGTCCCTTTGCGACAAAAACGAAAGCTCGGCGGCGCTCAGTCCCGGAACTTCTCCGGACGCTGTCTGGAACGACGGCGACTTATCCGAGTCGGGCAAGATTGTTTTCTCAAGATTTGATTGATAAATAAACGAAAAGAGATGAACAAAAATTAATATTTTTAAGCGATACAAAAAGGAAACCGTCAAAACCGCTCTTACAATAGCTATTCCGGCGATTATTGAGTCGTTTTTTGTGGCGTTCGCGGGCTTGATCGATTCGCTTATGGTAAGTTCGCTGGGCGCTTCGGCGGTTGCGGCGGTCGGTCTTACGACTCAGCCGAAATTCATGGGGCTTTCTGTATTTTTGGCTGTTAACGTTTCAATTTCCGCACTGGTCGCGAGACGCTACGGCGAAAAGCGGCGCGAGGATGCGAACTCGATTTTATTTACCGCAGTGCTTCTCATTATAGCGCTTGCCGCGGTGCTCAGCACGGTTCTTACCTTGTTTGCGCCTCAAATCATGACACTGTGCGGCTCTCTGCCCGAAACGCATGACGGCGCGGTTGTTTATTACAGAATAATAATGGGCGGAATGATATTTAACTGTATCCAGATGGGAATAAACTCCGCACAAAGAGGAGCCGGAAACACGAAAATTACGATGCGCACCAACGTTACATCGAACATAATTAATATTATTTTTAATTATCTTTTGATCAACGGTCATTTCGGATTTCCGGCGCTCGGCATCAGAGGTGCCGCTCTTGCGACTGTACTCGGCACTGTGGTCGCCGCTGTCATGAGCGTTGTTTCGATCATGAAACCTGGCAGTTTTTTGAACATACTTTATATTATTAAAAAACGCGTGCGTCCTTCGGTTTTGGCGCTTAAAAGTATAGTCCGCGTCGGCTACAGCGTTTTCTTTGAGCAGCTTCTGATGCGCGTCGGATTTATGCTTACGGCTATCATGGCTGCCGATCAGGGAACGGCGGCAATGGCGGCGCACCAGGTCGGAATGAATATAATGAGTCTTTCGTTCTCGTTTGGAGACGGTCTCCAGGCAGCCGCTGTAGCGTTAATCGGCAGGAGCCTTGGCGAAAACCGACCCGAAAAAGCAAAAGAATACGGTTCCGCCTGCCAGATGATCGGAGGTATTATCTCCGTGGCGCTTGCGGTTATTTATTTCTTTGGCGCTGATATACTTATGCGGCTGTTCTTTGATGAACCCGATATTGTCGAAATCGGCGTTTCGGTCATGCATATTATAATTATCGTTGTGCTGTTCCAAATACGGCAGGTTATTTATATGGGATGTCTGCGCGGAGCCGGAGACACACTTTATACCGCGATCGCTTCAACGATAAGCGTAACTTTAATTCGAAGCCTTGTTTCATACATCGGCGGTTATACTCTCGGACTCGATCTTGAAACAAGGCTTCGAATTAAAGTTACGCT
>CANQKP010000030.1 GCA_947624495.1 uncultured Monoglobus sp.
GAGCAGGCCAAGGAAGAGGCTGACGAAAAGGCGCGCAAGATCATCACCGGCGCCATCCAGAGATGCGCCGCCGACCATGTTACCGAGACGACTGTTTCGGTCGTACCGCTGCCCAACGATGAAATGAAGGGCCGTATTATCGGCAGAGAAGGCAGAAACATCAGAACTATCGAAACTCTGACCGGTATTGATTTGATTATCGACGACACGCCGGAGGCGGTTATCCTCTCCGGATTTGACCCGGTAAGGCGCGAGATCGCGAGACGCTCGCTTGAGAAGCTTATCAGCGACGGACGCATTCATCCGGGAAGAATTGAGGAAATGGTTGAAAAATCCCGCAAGGAAGTCAACCAGATCATCAAAAAAGAGGGCGAGAAGGCTGTGTTTGACACCAACGTCCACGGTCTCAACCCGGAGCTTATCAGACTTATCGGCAGGCTCAGATTTAGGACCAGCTACGGTCAGAACGTGCTTCAGCACTCAATTGAGGTCTCGCACCTTGCCGGACTTATGGCGGCGGAGCTTAACGCCGACGTTGCGCTTGCAAAACGCGCGGGTCTGCTCCATGATATAGGTAAGGCTATTGACCATGAAGTTGAGGGTTCGCACGTCACAATAGGCGCGGACATCGCAAAAAAATACAAGGAGAATGACAAGGTCGTTCACTGTATCCTTGCGCATCACGGCGATATTGAGCCTCAGACCATCGAGGCGTGTCTGGTCCAGGCGGCTGACAGTATTTCCGCCGCAAGACCGGGAGCAAGACGCGAAAATCTTGAAAACTACATCAAGCGCCTTGAGCAGCTTGAAGAAATTTCCAACTCGTTTGAAGGCGTTGACCGCTCGTACGCTATACAGGCCGGACGCGAAGTCAGAATTATGGTTAAGGCGGACAAGGTCAACGACGACGATACTATTCTTATGGCAAAGGATATCGTTAAGAAGATCGAGGAGACCATGGAGTATCCCGGTCAGATCAAGGTTAACGTTATACGCGAGCTTCGCGCTATCGAGTACGCGAAATAAAATTGAATTTAAGACGGATGCGCCCTACGGCGCATCCTTTTTATATTCCGGTATATGACGTGGCGCAGTATTTCGGCATAACAGGATTGACCTCGCTTTCGCCGGGCAGCTTTACTCCCCTTAAAAGCCCGGCAAACGTCACCGCGCCCTTGCCGTACATGGCGCGTATGTTTTCCATTGACTGTTCTATACGGTCGCGCTTAAGCTCGCGGTTAACATCGTCAAACATTCCAACCTGGACCTCCCGGTTCTCGCTGACCAGATCAATCGCACGGACGGTCACGGCACGAACCTGAAGCGACCAATCGTAATTTTTGCAAAACAGCTCAAAGCCCTGTTCCGTAATCTCCGACGAGCAGCGGACGGGCTTATTCAGCTTTCGGCTGTACTCACGGCTGCGCAGGTCCGTATCTTTGACACCGACGGCTATGCCGCCCGCCTTTAGACCGTGTTTGCGCAGTTTGTGTGAAATGTCGCGGCTTAAGGCAAACATCACTTTCCGTACCTCGGCGGCGCTGCTTAAATCGGCTGTGCAGGTTATTCCGTGACCTATCGACTTGACCGGCGGCGAATAGTCATAGGGCGCAACGATGTCGGCGCCTCTGCCGCAGGCATGGTTCCACAGCTTTACGCCGTTTATGCCCAGCCATTTTCGCAAATGCTCAGGGTCCGCCGCAGCAATATCCCCGATAGTGTATATGCCGTGGTTTGATAAAATCCGCGAGGCGGCTCTTCCGACCCCTAACATTTCCGATGCGGCAAGATCCCAGATCTGTCCGCGGAAACCGGCGCGGCTGATACAGGTGACCGCGTCCGGTTTTTTCATATCCGAACCGAGCTTGGCAAAAATCTTGTTGAACGACACACCGACCGACACGGTCAGACCCAGCTCCCGCTTTACATCGTTTCGTATCCTGTCTGCTATCTCTCTTCCGCCGCCGAACAGCAGTGTGCTGCCGCTCACGTCCAGCCAGCATTCATCAAGTCCGAAAGGCTCTATCAGGTCGGTATAGCGGCAGTAGATCTCCTGCGCACGCCTTGAATAGTCCATATACACGTCAAAGTGCGGGCTGACGGTTACCAGGCGCGGACATTTCCGAACCGCCTGCCACACCGGTTCGCCTGTCTTTACGCCCAGCGCCTTTGCCTTTTCATTTTTCGCCAGAACTATCCCATGCCGGTCCTTCTGCCGTCCGCACACCGCCACATACTCATTCTTAAGCTTCGGGTCAAGCACACATTCCACCGATGCATAAAAATTATTCATATCGCTGTGCAGTATTATTTTTTCCTTGCTTTTCATTGCTGTTCTCCAAATTTTACGCAAATCATTTTCGTATTATTTACATTATACGAAATTTATTTTCGTTTGTCAAGAGAAAACACGAAAATAACTTGCGTAAATAATTTCCTGTATTTTAGGAACAAAACAGGTATTGTAATCGTCTAATTAATGTAGTATAATATTGCGTATGAAGGATATATCTGCTTTGGAAATATGCTCGAAAGGAGAGTGCGGATAATGAATTTAAAGAAACTTATCGGGAAGGCAATCTTCGCGGCGGCTTTGCTGGCTGTTTCCGCAGTTCCGACTTATGCCGCGGTGGGCGATATTGTCTCCCCTATATATACCACCGATATACTGACTCAGGTAAACGGCGCGGACATAAAGGGGTTCAGTATTGACGGCGAGACTCTCATTGCAATGGAGGACCTTGCGGACTACGGCTTTACCGCTGCTTATGACGACAGTATACGCACACTTTTCATCAACCGCACCGGCAAGGTGAAGAGCAATATGCCGTCGCTGCTCCGCGGCAAGGTTGGCGGCATTGACGGTTACACCTACGAGACCGATATAAAGGTAATTTTCAACGGCAGATATGTTGACGCCTACGCCATAGACGGCAAAATGGCGGTTGTCGTTGAGGATCTGGGCGCGGTCGATGAGCATGGGGACCACACCTACGGCATGACCTACAAATATGACGACAGCAAGCGTCTGCTGACACTGGACAACGAACCGTCGGTACAAAGCGGGAAAGAGGACGAGTATATAAAAAAGCTGTTAGAGCCGGGATATGAGCCGTATATAAGCGTTATGACACGTACACGTGAAGAACTTTTGGAAGGCTCTGACTTTGATCTTCTCCTATACACCGAGGCGGGCGATCCCCACGGCGCTTATACCCGATACGAATATATCGGCGATAACGGCAGGACCAGCGATTTGGCAAGCGTGTTTTCCGCCTACGGATTTGTCGACGCGGACGGCCGCAGCCTTGTGCATGACGCCGTTCTTTTGGACGATAAGCTGTATTTTAAAGGCGAAAAAATCACCGATGGAACTGAATGGCACAAAAAAGACAATTATGTGATGGATATGCACAGCTTTTTGATAACCGTGACCGCGGCAATACCCACACCGCGGCCCACGGCGGCGCCGACTGCGCAGCCAAGCGCCGCGCCCACAGCCGCTCCTACCGACAGCGCCGAGAGTATGTTCGGCACCGGAAGCTCCGGCGGTATGTTCGGAGGAGGCGGAAGCTACGGAGGTTCGGGCGGCGGAAGCTACGGAGGTTCAAGCGGCGGAAGCTCCGGAGGTTCAGGCGGTTCAGGCGGTTCAGGCAGTTCGGGCGGCTCAGGCAGCCGTCCTGGAAATTCCGGCGGCAGTTCGGGCGGCGGAATTTCGGGCGGAAGCACGGATACAAGTCCCGCAAGCACTCCGAAACCTACCGAAGTTCCGGCTCCCGAAACAAACGAATATAAAATTATTGTTGATGGCTCCTCGGTTCCCGCTTACCAGATCAACGGCGGAACATATCTTGACATAGAAGATCTCAAAGTCTTTGGATATACCGAGACAAACAGGGACGATAATATAATTATGCTGATCAAAAAAGGTTCCGGCACCGGAAAACCCGAAACGTTATATGATCCGTCCGTTTTACGGACGGCTGCCGCGAGAGCGCCCTATGTGTATATAAACGGCGTCGAGTGCGAAACCATGCACACACCTGACAAAACTCTGGTTCGGGTCGATACCATGAAAACCGCGCCGTTTAGCGAGGATGCTCCCTGCTGCGGCATAACGTCGGAAACCGCCTCGGACGGGACCCTTATCGTAAGCACAAGCGGTATCGGATTTCCTACATACGATGAACAGCTTGCCGCAGTTGTCGGAGAAGACGGATCGGTTCTGTATACCGGATACGACTTTGCAGTGGCTCTGAAAGGCGGCAAACCATATAAGGTATGCTCAAACGGTCTGGTTGTTCCGGTAGGCGGTCTGATTGAAGCCTACGGCGCGGACATAAGCGCGGTGTCCGAATTCACGGTAAGTTCTGACGGTCATTCCCTAATATGGCAGAACGGAAACGGCGAAAAATACTATCAGTTCGATCTGACTGACCTGATCATGGTTCCGGTATACAATACGGAAGTCTGAATAATTTTTAAAATTTGGCACAAACTGTATATATCTTAATATACAAAGGAGTGTCAAATATGTTCAAACATGAAAAACAGCTGTTTCATCCTGTAAGTGTTGAAAAGCCCAACCCGCAGTACGCGGCGCTGATGCAGGAGCAGCTCGGCGGAGCCAACGGCGAGCTTAAGGCTGCGATGCAGTACCTGTCACAGAGCTTCCGCGTGAAGGATCCGGAGATAAAAGATCTGTTCCTTGACATTGCGGCGGAAGAACTGGGTCACATGGAGATGGTGGCGGCGACGATCAATATGCTCAACGGCGAAAATGTGGATTATGACAAGACCGGCGTGGGCGAGATCGAGACTCATGTGCTGCTGGGACTCAACCCCGGACTCATCAACGCGTCGGGCTATTCGTGGACCGGCGACTATGTCAGCGTGACCGGAGATCTGTGCGCCGACCTTTTGTCCAACATCGCATCGGAACAGAGGGCAAAAGTTGTTTATGAGTATCTCTACCGCCAGATCAATGACAAAAAGGTCAAGGAGACGATAGACTTTCTGCTGAACCGTGAGGAGGCACACAACGCGATGTTCCGCGAGGCGTTCAACAAGGTGCAGAACAGCGGATCCAATAAGGATTTTGGTACTACCGAGGCAGCAAGAATGTACTTCAGCCTTTCCGAGCCGTCGCCTGAGGATAACCCGTTCAAAAACTCAAACTTTAAACAACCGTCATTCAACTAAACAATTATTCGGCTCCCTGTAAGGGGAGCCAATTTTTCATTGACATAAATTATGTAAAATGGTATAATTTAATTACCAAAAAAATTATGAAACGGAGGACAATATCATGAATGAATTAATCGTAAACGGTCACAGCGCTCTTGAGTATGCTGAGATGGCGTGCGATGCGCTGATGCACAAATTCGAGCCGGAAGATTTGCCCCCCAAGGGACGTTTCCACTATCATCAGGGCGTATTCCTTTCGGGAGTTCAGCATACATATCTGCTTGACAAGAACGAAAAGTATTACGACTACTGCAAGGCGTGGGTCGACTCGATAATCGACAAGGACGGCAATATTACCAAGTTTGACACGACCCAGCTTGACGATATGCAGCCCGGCGTGCTTTTATACCTGCTTTACGCCAAGACTCAGGACCCCCGGTACAAAAAGGCGCTCGACACGCTTATCCCGCTTATTAAGGACTTCCCGAAAAACCCTGAAGGCGGATTTTGGCACAAGGGCAGATACCCCGAACAGATGTGGCTGGACGGTCTTTATATGGCGGGTCCCATTTGCGCGGAGTATGCAAAGACTTTTGACGCACCGGAACTGTTTGACCTCTGCGCGTTCCAGGCTCTGATGATGCAGGAAAAGACCAGAGACGAAAAGACCGGTCTGTGGTATCATGCGTGGGACTACGCCAAGGTTCAGCCCTGGGCGGACCCCGAAACCGGAAGGTCGCCCGAGTTCTGGGGACGTTCGGTCGGCTGGGTACCGGTGGCGATCCTCGAAGAGCTTGACTCATTCCCCAAGGACCATAAGGACAGAGACGCTCTGATAAAAGCTGCCTGCGACCTGCTTAAGGCTGTTGTTAAGTATCAGGATCCTGAGACCGGACTGTGGTATCAGGTTCTGGACAAGGGCAGCGATCCCGATAACTGGCTGGAGTCATCCTGCACCTGTCTGTTCGTCGGCGCTATATGCAAAGCGGTCAAGAACGGATTTCTTGATGAGTCGTATCTTGAATACGCCAAGAAGGGCTACACCGGAATAATCAATCGTCTGCGCTATGACGACAAGGGTGATATAATAATTGACAACATCTGCGTCGGCACCGGAGTTGGCGACTATGCGCACTACTGCGCGCGCGGCACGGGCGAGAACGACCTTCACGGCGCCGGTGCCTTCCTGATCATGTGTACTGAAGCGGCAAACGTGCTTTAATTTCCGGAAACAAAAGGATAAACGGCGGTCAGTCTGACCGCCGTTTTTTGGGAAGAAATCTTATACTGCTCATGCTTTTGCAGATCATAAAATTAATTATAATTTATTTTAACAAATCAATTTTTAAAATGATAGTCAATATATTCACAAAACAAGTCAAAAATTGCTGCCGGACAAAAACCGGCTGTCCGCCGTTATATCGTCCGAAACATCAAATCCGCGCAAACGCATCGACATAAGTTTTATAGCCACAAGGTTCGGGTCAAAGCCTAAACCCGCCGCTGTCTGCTCGGCGCTGTAGCCGTAATCGCGCATAAACTCCAAAACAGCCTGATCCGGTATCAGCAGCTCCGCGGCGAACGTATTTGCCTCATACTCAGGTCTCGCGCTCATATCGTAGAGCATAACATCATGCACAACTCTGTTTGCCGCCAGATCTCTATGCAGACGGTCATGACCGATCTCGTGGGCAAGCGCGGTCTTAAACGCGCCCTGTCCCAGATTGCCGTTTAAGATTATGATCCGCCGCCGCTTAATAACGATATACATCCCGCAAAGCTTCCTGAACTCATAATTCATTATCAGCTTTATGCCCAGCCCAAGGGCTATATCCCGCGGGTCGGCGCCATACTTCTTTATTAAACCCGACGCCATATCGTGAATGTCCTCGGCAAACACCGTATCACCTGCCTGTGCAAAATTAAATAAGGGTCACAGCCCCGTCATTCAGCCTTTAGTTGTTTTATGTATTTCTTCGGTGTGTACTTCTTATTCTCATCCTTCACGGAAAAATACGCGTCCGCAATAGCTTTCATCGCGGCGTCCATATCCTCCTCCGGCATTGTTCCACCGGCAAACAATCCGCATATTCCGTCGATAAGCTCCTCTACCTCCGACGCGGACTTGCTGCCGCCTCGGTTATACGCATCCCTTACGATCTCCTCGTCCTCTGTCAAAAAATAATTGCTGTCGACCCCGAAAACCGCCGCCAGCCGATAATAGATCTCCCGACTCTTTGGATGAATACCTCCGCGCTCGTAATTCTGAACGGTGCGGAGGGTGATCTTAAGCTCTTCCGCAAGCTCAGACTGGGTCAGTCCGCTCTCCTTTCTCAGCTTCCTGACCTTTTCACCGAATTTCATAAATTCCACCCTCTGTTCTTTTGTTCGCTCGTAAATAAAATAAATATTTATATAATAATACTATATCTGAAACATTTTGTCAAGTTGTAATCCGTTTAAAGCACAAAATTTCATAAAAACGGTCATTTATTTAATCCTTTAGTAAAGTTGCACAAAATTGTAAATGACGAGCGAGTAAACAAGAGATTTCACGAGAAAACAGGCGATTTAAAGAGCTTATAAATATCTAAATTAATTTTTTCAAAAAAGTGCTTGACAAATTTTTGAAACCGTATTATAATGGCAAGGTACGTTTTGAGAGAAACGCTTAATTTTGTAAGATGATCAACTTATTATATATTTAGGAGGAATTCATTCTATGTCAACATTCATGGCTAAGGCTGATGAAATCGAGAAGAAATGGTACGTTATTAACGCTGCCGGCAAGCCTCTCGGAAGAGTTGCGGCACAGGCTGCCACGATCCTCAGAGGCAAGCACCGCCCCCAGTATACTCCGGGCGTTGACTGCGGCGAGTATGTTATCATAATCAACGCGAAGGACGCAGTGCTCACGGGCAACAAGCTCCAGCAGAAAAAGTGGTACAGACATACCGGCTATATCGGTCACTTGAAGGAAGTGTCCTACAAGGATCTTATGGAAAAAAGACCCGAAAAGGCAATGGAGCTTGCCGTATCAGGTATGCTTCCGCACAACACTTTGGGACGCAAGGCGCTCAAGAAGCTGAGGATCTATGCCGGCGACCAGCACGAGCACGCCGCTCAGACTCCGGTCGAGTGGACTCGCGAGTTTTAAGAAAGGGGACTTAGATAATTATGGCAGATTCAGTACAGTATTACGGAACAGGCAGAAGAAAGAGTTCTGTTGCCAGGGTTAGACTGGTGCCCGGCACAGGTAAGATCACTATAAACAAGAGAGATATTGATGATTATTTCGGTCTTGAGACACTCAAGGTCGTTGTCCGTCAGCCTCTGGACGCAACCAAAACTCTCGGCAAATTCGATGTTCTGGTTAATGTAAGCGGCGGCGGATTTACCGGTCAGGCGGGCGCTATCCGCCACGGTATTTCAAGAGCGCTTCTTGAAGTGGATGAGGAGTTCAGACCCGTACTCAAAGCGGCAGGATACCTCACACGCGATCCGCGCATGAAGGAAAGAAAGAAGTACGGACTCAAGGCGGCACGCCGTGCACCGCAGTTCAGTAAGAGATAAACTTTTACATTTCAAATCCCGCAGGACGTTCGCCTGCGGGATTGTTTGTTTTGGCTAAAGGAGAATTTTGCATGAAACGATATGATTATTTTGCGGCGGGCATCGGAGCCGGTATTCCTATATTTCTCGGCTATCTTGCGGTTTCGTTCACATTCGGGATCATGGCAAAAAACTGCGGTCTTTCGGCAGGGCAGGCGGTGCTGCTTTCCGCTTCTAACCTGACAAGCGCGGGGCAGTTTTCCGGTCTTACGCTGATCACCGCAGGCGCGCCGCTGACCGAAATGGCGATCACGCAGTTTGTAATCAATCTAAGGTACTGCCTGATGTCCTGTTCCCTTTCACAGAAAATAGAAAGCACGACTCCGTTTTTTCACCGTTTCCTGATGGCATACGGCGTGACGGACGAAATTTTCGGCGTTTCGGTCAGCCGCAGCGGATATCTGAGTCCTTTTTACTTTTACGGTCTTGTGCTGATTTCCGCCTTGGGCTGGATAAGCGGCACATTTTTGGGCGTTGTTTCGGGCAGTATTCTACCTGCCCGCATCGTCAGCGCGCTGAGCATTGCCCTTTACGGAATGTTTATCGCGATCATCATTCCTCCGGCACGCAAAAGCAAAGTTATTGCCGGTATTATCGTGACAGCTATGCTGCTAAGCTTGCTGTTTACCGCAGCCCCGCTGCTTCGGGAAATATCTTCCGGATTTCGGATAATTATTCTGACGCTGGTCATTTCGGGCGCGGCGGCGTTCCTCTTTCCGGTCTCGGACGCCGAGGAATAGGCTCTAAAAAAGAAAAGGGGGAATTCTTTTGAAACCGAATATTTATACATATATAGCGGTAATGGCGATAGTAACTTATCTTATCCGCCTTTTGCCTTTGACGCTTATACGCAAAGAAATAAAAAACAAATTCATCCGCTCTTTTTTGCACTATGTGCCGTATGTGACACTGTCAGTTATGATTTTTCCGGCGATCCTGACGGCGACGTCAAACCGCTTCGCTTCCGCGGCGGGATTTGTGACGGCTTTGGCACTTGCTTATACGCGCAGAAGCCTTATTACTGTGGCGCTGTGTTCAAGCGCGGTCGTGTTTTTGACGGAGCTTGTGCCGGGAATGTGATATACAAAACTTCCGCGGCAATATAAACCGAAAAAATTATAAATAATTTGTAAAATTGTTGTTGAATTTTGCAAAAAAACAGTATATAATGATATCGGATAATTATGGTTTAGATGCTTAAGCCGTCGGGTTGGCAAACGTGACAGAAGGAGGAGTTATTATGGGTGGCATATTTGGTGTAACTTCAAAAAATGACTGTGTGCTTGATCTATTCTTCGGGATCGACTATCATTCACACCTTGGTACAAAGAGAGGCGGAATTGTTGTGCACGGCGAAAGGGGTTTTGACCGCGCAATTCACAATATTGAAAATTCGCCGTTCAGGACAAAATTTGAAAGCGATGTTGAAAAAATGAAGGGTACGTCCGGCATAGGCTGCATTTCGGATAACGAGCCGCAGCCGCTTATCGTGCGCTCGCATTTGGGCAGCTTTGCTATCACGACCGTGGGAAGAGTCAATAATATGGACGAGCTTGTCAAGAAGGCTTACAGCAAAGGCGTAACGCACTTTCTTGAGATGAGCGGCGGAAATGTTAATCAAACCGAGCTTGTCGCCGCGATCATCAATCAGGCTGACACTCTTACGGAAGGAATAAAACTTGCTCAAAAGCTTGTCGACGGTTCAATGTCCATGCTTATTCTTACCGCGGACGGGATCTACGCCGCGCGAGACAGACTCGGCAGGACCCCGATAGTCATAGGCAGCAAGGACGGCGCGATGTGCGCCTCATTCGAAAGCTTCGCTTACTTAAATCTGGGATACAAGACATATAAGGAACTCGGTCCCGCCGAGATAGTGTTTATAACGCCGGACGGCGCCGAAACAGTGTCGCCGCCGGGTGAAGAAATGAAGATATGCTCATTCCTCTGGGTGTATTACGGATATCCGCCTTCGGTCTATGAGGGCGTAACAGTTGAGAATATGCGCTACAACTGCGGCTGCAAGCTGGCTGAGCGCGACAATGCCAAACCTGATATGGTGGCGGGGGTCCCGGACTCCGGCACAGCCCACGCCATTGGATACGCCAACAAATCCGGAATACCGTTTTCGCGTCCGTTTATAAAGTACACGCCGACATGGCCGCGCTCGTTTATGCCGCCGAACCAGTCACAGCGTGATATGATCGCAAAAATGAAGCTTATTCCGGTGCAGGAGCTTATCCACGACAAAAGCCTGCTGCTTATTGACGACTCGATAGTACGCGGAACGCAGCTGCGCGAGACGACAGAATTTCTTTACAAAAGCGGCGCGACCGAGGTGCATATCAGACCTGCCTGCCCGCCTATCATGTTCGGCTGCAAATATCTGAATTTCTCGCGGTCGAAGTCGGAGCTTGATCTGATCGCCCGACGGATAATAAGAAAACGCGAGGGCGATGACGTTCCGAGCGAGGTGCTGGCGGATTATGCAAACCCCGAAAGTCAGAACTACAAGGAAATGGTCGACGAAATATGCAAAGAGCAGAACTTCACCTCGCTTATGTACAGCAGGCTTGACGACATGATCGAGGCGATCGGCTTGCCGGAGTGCAAGCTGTGTACATATTGTTGGAACGGCAAGGAATAGATTTCTTGAAGCAAATAAATTTTGTGTATTTTAACCATTTGAAACGCCTTTAAACTTATGGTAAAATATGATTATCGTGTGGCGAGCAGCGCGTAAATCCAGATAGGGATTTACGCGCTGTTTTATTTTGAGTTATGCGAAAATCAGACCGAAAGGAACGTTTAATTAAAATGGAAAAATCAAATGCTTATCTCGCGGAAGAAAAGGTCGGAACGCTCATGCGGAAATATGCTGTGCCGTGTATTATATCGCTGCTGGTCGCCGCGTTATATAACATTGTCGATCAAATTTTTATAGCAAACGCGGACTACCTCGGCTCATACGGAAATGCCGCCAACACGGTCGTGTTTCCCCTCACCGTTATCGCGCTTGCCGCGGCGGTTATGATAGGCGACGGATGCTGCGCTTTTGTGAGCCTGAGTCTTGGCGGCGGCAGCGTTAAGGACGCGGAAAAGAGCATAGGCAGCTCAGTCGTATTGTCCGCAATCTGCGGTGTCGTGATCTGCGCTCTGTATCTGCTGTTTCAAAACGGAATAGTCTCCATGTTCGGCGGGACCGTCAACCGTGAAACCTTTGAGTGTTCAAAGGAATACTTCTTTTATATAACCCTCGGCATACCGTTCTATGTGTTCGGGCAGGCAATGAACCCGGTAATACGCTCCGACGGAAGCCCCAAATTTGCTATGGCGTCAACCCTTGCGGGCGCGGCGGCGAATGTTGTTCTCGACCCGATTTTTATATTTGTGTTTAAGTGGGGAATGATGGGCGCCGCGACTGCGACTGTGGCGGGACAAATTATAACCGCGGCGCTTGCCGTATGGTACCTTGCGCACACCAAGACCGTTAAGCTCTCAAGAACAAGCTTTCGGCTTGATCTTAAAATAACCGGCAAAATAATACCATTGGGAATTTGCAGTTTTCTCTCGCAGATATCTCTGGTTGCGGCAATGGCGGCGATCAACAATATGATCAGGAAATACGGCGCGCTCGATCCGGTGTTCTCTCAGGAACAGTACGCCCAGATACCGATGGCGGTCGTAGGAATTGTCATGAAGTTTTTCCAGATCGTAATATCAATAGTCGTCGGTATGGCGGCAGGCTGTATACCTATCGTAGGTTATAACATGGGCGCCGGTTTTAAAGAGAGAGTAAAAAAGCTGTTTACAATGCTGCTTGTCTGCGAAGCGGCGGTCGGGGCGGCAGCCCTGCTTGTCGCAGAGCTTTGCCCGCGGCAGCTGATAGCGATATTCGGAGCCGCAAACGAAAGCGCGTACTACACCGAGTTTGCCGTAAAAGCGTTTCGGATATATCTGTGCATGATGATTTTCGCCTGCATCAACAAGGCAGCGTTTATTTTTCTTCAGGCAATGGGCAGAGCTGTTGCGTCCACTCTGCTCTCGATGGTAAGAGAAATAATTTTCGGAGTAGGCTTCGCGCTGCTGCTGCCGATATATTTCGGATTGGACGGAGTTCTGTATTCAATGCCTGTTTCAGACGTCCTGACCTTCCTGATCTCAGCATCTGTAATCATATCCACATACCATAAGCTTTCCGACCGCCGCTAATATTTTTTGCCCGCGTGCGCATAATAAAGATACAGGAGGCGGTTTTATGGAAAAGAAGTCTGTATGGTCGGCGGAGGTAAAGCTGCCGAAATTTGAACAGCTGCGGGGCAGGAAAAAGACAGATGTTTTAGTAATCGGCGGCGGAATATGCGGTATTCTTTGCGCGCACTTTTTAAAGCGGGCGGGGATAGACTGTATTCTCGCAGAGGGAAGCAGAATAGCTTCCGGCATTACCAAAAACACCACCGCCAAAATTACGTTTCAGCACGGATTGATTTATGACAGACTCATCCGTGAATTCGGCGCGGAGCGGGCGAAAATGCACCTTGAAGCAAACCGAAACGCCTTGATTGAATATTCGCGCTTGTGCGAAAACATCGACTGTGATTTTGAAACACTTCCGGCTTACACCTACTCGGTATCAGACCGCGCGAAGATCGAACGCGATGTCAAAGCGGCGGTCTCCTTGGGTGTTCCGGCGGAATTCACAGACGATATCGAGCCGCCCGTTAAGATTGCCGGAGCGGTGCGCTTTCCCGACCAGGCGCAGTTTAATCCGCTGAAATTCATTTCAAAAACAGCGGAAAATCTTAACATATTTGAAAACACATTTATCCGCGATATAACGCCGACCACAGCCGTGTCTGATACCGGCGAAATAACCGCCGAAAAAATCATTGTTGCCACCCACTTCCCGTTTATCAACAAGCATGGCGGCTACTTCATAAAGCTGTATCAGCATCGAAGCTATGTCTCGGCATATGAGGGCGCCGGGACACTTAGCGGAATGTACGTAGACGAGAGTGAAAAAGGTATGTCGTTTCGAAGCTTTGGCGAGCTGCTGCTGATCGGCGGCGGCGGACACCGAACCGGCAAAAAGGGCGGCGGCCGGCGGGAGCTGCGCGAATTTGCAGAAAAGCATTACCGCGGCGCCCGGCTCAGGTACGAGTGGGCGGCTCAGGACTGCATGAGCCTTGACGGAGTGCCGTACATCGGGCAGTATTCAAAAAACACGCCCAATCTTTATACCGCGTCCGGCTTTAACAAATGGGGAATGACATCGTCAATGGCGGCGGCGAAGATCCTTTGCGATATGGTTCTTGGCAGAAAAAACGAATACGCCGAGGTGTTTTCGCCATCGAGGAACCCGCTTAAACCGCAGGTCTTTGTAAACGGTATGGAATCAGCGACTAACCTGCTGACGCCGTCCTTAAAACGCTGTCCGCATATGGGCTGCGCCCTAAAATGGAACGAGGAAGAACAGAGCTGGGACTGCCCCTGCCACGGCTCACGCTTCGGGAAAGACGGCGCGCTTATTGACAACCCCGCCACAGGAGGGCTTCGGGATTGATCGGTGACCGCGGATCTGCGTTGGTTTTTATTTTGATAGGTTTTTACTATATTTACGTATTAATATACAGAAGCGCTTCACAAAAGGACACTGAAAGAAGGTGATCGTATGGATACCGACGCGCGGCTCACAGAAGGCATACGTTTAAAAGACGAGAGCGCTCTGGACGCTCTGATCGAAAAATACGGCGGACTCATAAAAGCAATAGTCTCACGGCACCTTGGCATGATGCCGAGCCATATTGACGAGTGCATGAACGACATTTTGTTTTCGGTCTGGAACAACATCGAGCGGTTTGACTCCCGCAAAAACTCCTTGAAAAACTGGATAGGTGCGATCAGCAAATACAAATGCATAGATTACAAGCGAAAATACTATAAGGAGCTTTGCACAGAGGAACTCAGCCCCGACACACCGTCCGAAAAAGCCGCTGACGCCGCTGTAATTCAAAAAGAGACAATGGCGGAGATAATGTCGCTGCTCGGCTGCCTTAAGCCCAAGGACAGGCGGCTGTTTTATCGGCGGTACATACTGTCGCAGCCGGTCACCGAGATCGCAGAAAAGACCGGACAGGATCCTTCGGTTCTCTATAACCGTCTGTCAAGAGGCAGACGGAAGCTTAAACATCATCTTCTGAGGAGTGATTTGTATGAAAAATGAGTTCGATTATCTGAACGATGCGGCGGTTGACCTGAGCGAGTACAGCGCCGCCGAACTGACCGAAAAGGAGCGTTTGACTATGAAAAAAGAAGTGCTTAACAGAACAAAAAAGAAATCACGGGCAAAAAAGTACATAGCGGTTGCCGCCGCGGCAGCGCTGGTTGCGGCGATGACTCAGTTTGCGTTTGCCCAGGGATTTGTTGAGAAAATAGTAAAGATCGTTTCCACCGGATATAACACGGTAATAGAAACCGATGACAGCGACGCTGTGTTCACGCTGCCGGAGTCGATAAAAGGCAGAGTATTTGACAGAAACGGCGATCCGATCACCGAGATCACGGGCGGATCGGACGAGAATGAATTTGAAATTTATGACGAAAACGGTGTTAAATACGATCCGGAACGCTGGATCGAACTGCTGCGCGAAGCAGGAGTGATCGGCGCAGATGCAGATGTATCGGTAAGCTCCGCCTACAGCGGCAAGTTGGTCCCGAATTCTGATGACGGCATTCGGGTATTTACCACGCCCGAAGAGTTTGAGGATTTCAAAAGCGGTCTTAACTTCAAGCTGTTTGAACCCGAATACCTGCCAAGCGGCTACGCATTTTTGTACGCTGAAGGTTTTACCGATGACGACGGGAGGCTTTCCGGCGATTACGCGGTTGTCGGCTATTCAAACGGCAGCGAGGTCTTCACGGTCCACGAGAGGGTCATAAACGAGAATACCAAATACACAACGAGCTACGACAGCCCTGTAACCGAAACCGATATCCACGGATGCACCGCTGTAAAAACCGACTACTCGATCATGTGGGAAGAAAACGGAGTCTCTGTAGACATTCTCTCCGGCAACAGCAGCGTCACTGGCGACGAACTTTTAAAAATTGCTGAAAGCATGAAATAAACAAAAGCGCCGTGCGGACAAATAATCCGCGCGGCGCCTCTGTTTTTGATTGACTTTGACCGCGTGTAATATTATAATATATCCGAGGTGGTTTTATGGACAAAGAACGTTTTGAAAAACAAATAAAATTTATATTGGAAGCGGACAAGGAAAAAAGCATATTCCGCCAGACGCACTTATCAGACGGTTCAAGGCAGGAGAACGATGCGGAACACGCTTGGCACATGGCGATAATGATTTATCTTTTAAAAGAGTATTCAAATCGTGAGATCGATCTTGGCAAAGCTATGATGATGGCGCTCATTCACGATATTGTGGAAATTGACGCGGGCGACACCTATGCCTATGACGAGGAAAACCTCAAGACACAGAAAGAGCGGGAGGAAAAAGCGGCGGAGCGCATTTTCGGCATCCTGCCCGATGACCAGTGCGATGAGCTTAAAAGCCTTTTCCGTGAGTTTGAGGAGTTTGAAACACCTGAGTCCCGCTTTGTCCACGCAATGGATAATCTTCAGCCGCTGCTGCTTAACGACGCAAACAACGGCGGTGACTGGAGGTCACACAATGTAAAACGCTCTCAAATCACCAAGCGTCAGTCCACGACCGCGTTGGGGTCGGAAGAAATTGGAAATTACGCCATGGATTTAGTCAAAAAGAACATAAATAACGGTAATATTATAGACGAATAATCAAATTAGAAAGGAACAGAAAAATGAGTTTTTATTCACTGAAGGGAGACATAACATGACAGAAAAAGAAAAGGCGGCGCTGGGATATCTGTATAACGCAAACTATGACGAAGAAATTCTTGCGGACATCGCCCGCGCAAATGATCTGTGTTACGAGTTTAACCAAATCAAACCATCCGACCGGACGGCTCAGGCGAAAGTGCTTAAACATCTGTTTGGGAAAGCGGGCAAGGACCCGATAGTTAACGCGCCGTTCTGGTGTGATTACGGCTGCAACACCACGGTCGGGGACTATTTTTTTGCAAACCATAACTGCCAAATATTGGACGGAGGCAAGGTGACATTCGGAGATTATGTATTTATCGCGCCAAATTGCTGCTTCACCACCGCGGAACACGCCATCGACCCGGAGCAGCGCAGAGAGGGACTTGAGGTAGCTCTGCCAATAACGGTCGGCAGCAATGTCTGGATCGGAGCAGGCTGTACAATACTCGGCGGAGTGACTATCGGTGACGGCTCGATAATAGGCGCGGGTTCGGTTGTGACCCATGACATTCCGGAAAGCGTGATCGCGGTCGGCGTACCATGCCGGGTGCTGAGAAAAATTACCGAGGCGGACAAAGACCGCTATCCGCGGCTTAAATAACAACAGGCGGGGCAAATTGCCCCGCCGATTTCATTTTTTGTAATTTTCAAGCATTTGCTCGATTTCTTCCTTGGACTTAAGGCTGAGGAACGAGAACGGCTTGTCAAGAGACTTTTCGATCATCTCAATGCCGCGTTCCTTTTCGCCTTGTCTGATAAGAAGCTCGCCGTAACCGTAATACGCTTCCGGAAAGCGCGGCTCCGGATCCCGCGCGAGAAGCTCTTCGTAAATCCCGCGCGCCTTGTCAAGGTCCCCGTTTATGACATAGGCATCCGCAAGGTTGTCCGTGATTATATTGTCGTCGCTGTTATAGTCATAGGCTTCCTCGTTAAACTCCACCGCCTTTTTGCCGTCGCCTTTGAGGTTATACATTATTCCCAAATTTTGATAAATTGTTGTTATTCTGAAATTATCGTTATAAACGCTCTCCAATTTTTCAATTGCGTCGTCAAGGTCGCCTTCCTTCCATGCGGTCAGAGCCTGAAGCGACATTATTCTGTAGCGGTCGGCGGATTTAGGCTTGGTGAGCATCAAAGCGTCGGAAAACACTTTTTTCGCCGCCTTGAGTTCGCCGCAGCGCAGGCAGTTATATCCGAACAGTATCATGTCACCTGCACCTAAGTTTCCTACGCGGCTGGCTATGTTAAAAATCTTGAGGGAGCCGAAGTAGTCGCCCTTGGCATACTTCTGCTTGGCAAACAGAGCCACGATGCCGGCTCGCTTTACTATTATAAACACTGCCGCAGCCAGCAGCAGGATTTGCCAGATAAATTTCATAGTTAGATGCTCCTTTTTTAAGCTGTTTTAAAAATCGCCTTAATTCCGCTTTAAATTACACCAAATTATTTACTGTTCTGGGATAGGGCAGAACGTCGCGAATATTTGTCATACCGGTGACGTACATCACCAGGCGTTCAAAGCCCAGCCCAAATCCGGAATGGGCGCAGCCGCCGTAGCGGCGCAAATCAAGGTACCTGCTGTAGGCATTCTTGTCAAGACCAAGCTCGTCCATACGCCTCTCAAGCACGCCGAGCCGCTCCTCGCGCTGGCTGCCGCCGATTATCTCGCCTATTCCGGGTACCAGGCAGTCCACGGCGGCAACGGTTTTGCCGTCATCATTAAGGCGCATATAAAACGCCTTAATGTCCTTGGGGTAGTCGGTAACAAACACCGGTCTTTTAAAGACCTCCTCGGTCAGGTACCGCTCGTGCTCGGTCTGGAGATCCATTCCCCATTCCACGGGGTACTCAAACTTTTTGCCCGAAGCCTTGAGCTTTTCAACAGCCTCGGTGTACGTAACTCTTCCAAACTCGCTCCCGACCACATGACGGAGCCGCTCAATCAGACCCTTGTCCACAAATCTGTTAAAGAACTCGACCTCGTCGGGTGCGCTCACAAGAACATAATTGATCAGATATTTCAGCATATTCTCCGCAAGATCCATATCATCGCCGAGATCGGCAAACGCCATTTCCGGCTCTATCATCCAGAACTCCGCCGCGTGTCGTGCCGTATTGCTGTTTTCCGCGCGGAAGGTCGGTCCGAAGGTATAAATGCTGCCGAACGCAAGCGCAAACGCCTCGCCTTCAAGCTGACCGCTGACGGTCAAAGACGCGGGTATGCCGAAAAAGTCGTCCTTCACACCTTTCTCGCCCGGATCGAGCGTGGTCACGCGGAACATCTCGCCTGCCCCCTCGCAGTCGCTGCCGGTGATTATCGGAGTGTGAACG
>CANQKP010000031.1 GCA_947624495.1 uncultured Monoglobus sp.
CCGGTGATGATCTTGCGCGCCTTTTCGTCAGCCTCTTCCTTGGCCTGTTCCTCAACGCTCTTGATAAGCAGAGCCGACTCGTGCTTAACGTCAGCCTCGACCTCCTTAAGCAAAAGGTCTTTTGCCTGCGACGCTGTCATTGTTGCGATTTTTTCAAGCTGTGCGATCTGGAGCTTCTTAACACGCTCAACCTCAGCCTGAACCTCTTCCGCCTCGTTCATCTTGCGCTGGATCTGTTCCTCGCGCTTTTCGATCATGCGGCTTTTCTTGTCAATTGTATCTTCTTTTTGCTGCACGCGGCGTTCCTGTCTTTGCAGTTCGTTGCGTCTTTCCTTGATCTCCTTGTCAAGCTCGCTTCTTAATTTATGTATCTCTTCTTTTGCTTCAAGTAACTTCTCTTTCTTAATATTTTCCGCGTCCTTTTTCGCGGCGTTGTTCGCTTCGGAAATGATCCTCTCCGATTCTTCCTCTGCGCTGCCGATCTTGACTTCGGCAAAGTTTTTTCTATATGAATAGCCGTATCTGAATGCAAGGAATGCGGCAAGCACGCCCAGCAGTAATACGACGATCACTAATATCCATGGTAATATAGTTATTTTAAAGCACCTCCCCGAAAAATAAATTTGGTCTGTTCTCTATATTTTTAATATGAACTCGCATTTTTAAGAAGTCGATACAAGTGAACTGACATAACGCATATAAGTGCATACATAAAAGTCACAATGCTATTATACACGACTTTAAACAAAAAGTCAAGTGAGTTAAACGCTGCGCTATATTATATATCTGTTACGTTTTTATAACAAAAAACACGGAGAGCAAAAGCTCTCCGAAATACCCGCAGCGTCAAATTATATGACGTAAATCACGATTAAAGCCGCCCAAAGACCGCTTTACACAATATCCTCAACATCAACCTCGGACTCGGCTTCCGAAAGTTCCGCCTCATCTTCGGGCGTGTAAATCACAAGCTCCACCGATTTTGTAAGCACATCCGCATAGCTGTATGAAACCCTGCGTTCGGTTGTGAAAAATTCGTTCTGATTATCCAGCTTTACGGTAAAAATGCTGGGATATGTGCTTTCAATAACTCCCTCGCGCGTAACAATTTGTTTTCTGCCCTTCTTCGCCGTCAGTCTGACCTTGTTGCCGATGTTTTCGGAAAGATTAGACTTGATTTTCGATATATCGTTTTGACCGTACAATTGCTTTTACCCCTCTTCAAAAACATTTTTTATATTATAACATATTATTACAAATTTGTAAAGAGAAATTACAAAATTCTAACAAAAAAGTTACAAAAAATATTTAAAATTCAAACACCTCACAAGAACCGTAAAAATCTCGCGGGAGCGCAAAATGTTTTTAAAGCTTACCCCGCGCAGTACCTGTTTAACTGTTCCCTGTTTCCGGCGTTAGTAAATATCGCGGCACATTTTGATATAGTCCCTGAAATTGGTGCCGAGGATATAGTTCGTGATAAGGAAGTCGTCAACCGGTGTACTGTTTAAAATATCGGTTATAGTCTGATCGAACGTCCTCGCGTCGATCACTATTATCTTGTTATACGAGCTTGCAAGCCACGGTATAAGCGCGTTTGAATATGAGTCCTTAAGCATCATAAGGGTGCGGTTGGTGGCGCCGTTTGAATTGATTTCGATATAGGGCTGGTCGCCGCCTAAGAACATGGTGTATGACGCGCCTTTGTTTAAGTCAAACATCTTTCCGGTGTACGCAAACGGCTCGCCGGGGATGTAGCTGTATGTCATGCAGTCGAACGATATATCATTGAGCGCGTTTCTGTAATATTCAATGGTATCTCTGTGGTCATAAAGATACGGAGCTTCCGCCTGGCTGTAAAGATAGCCGGTGAAGTCCTTCGCCTCGCCCTTTTCAAACTCGTCAATGTAAAGAGGCATGAAATCCATAGCCTCGCTCATCTTGTGGTAAGCGTAATACGCGCCGAGCTGCGTCCAGTGGTGGTCGGTGCGGAAATAGACGTATTCGCCGCCGTCAAAGTGCGCCTTAAGGCTGTCGTAAACATTGATATTGGTCACTCGGTCGTTAAAATTGTCATAAAAATAATTTATTGCTTCCTTTTCGCTGTCGCCGACCGTGTTGTAAAACGGCAGGAAGTCGATCTGGGTCGGGATTATCATAGAGTACATCTTTATGCTCTCCGGCAGCTTCTGCGCGTAAAAGTCGACCATATCGATATACTCACGCTGCGCGTCCTTGTCCGCGGTGTAGATCTCCATAACGCGGTCGTCCGTCACCAGGAGCCTTCCGACATTGGTCTCGCCGGTGCCGAGGTCGGAGTTGCTTTCCACAATTTTGCCGAACGAGTTTATGCCTCTGATATTTTTGTATCCCGAAGAAATGTCCGTAAACCTGCTGCGGTAGCCAACGTTGTCCGACAAAAACGTCTCAAAATCCGTCGAGAACTCGCCTGAGCGTATGCTGCCAAGACTCACGGCGGGCATCTCCGCGAGGTTTCGGTTTTCCTTCTGCGCCGCGGCGTCGTCCTTAGGCAGGATAACCACCGTAACAAATCCGGCAACCAGGAACAAAACAAAAGTTATTACCGTTAAAACTCTTTTTGCAGTAACCATTTAATAAGTATCCTCTCACAATACGTTGTTAAAATCTAAAGTACAAAAACGGGTTGTAGGTCTCGCCCACCAGCAGAACAAAGCAGAACGCAAGCAGAGCGAACACTAAAACAGGAGTCGCTATCATATTGATCGGCTTCAGCTTTTCGGCAAAGCGGCGGTACAGGTTTTTGATGACCGGCGTGGATATAACGGCGCAGGCGATCAGCAGCCACAGGTTTGACATAAGAGTTGTGAACCCGGTGTAGTCATAAAGCTTTCCGGTGCCGCCGAACGCGCAGATGAACCAGTCGCGCAGAGCGCCGAAGTCTGTGTAATAAAACAGCGCCCAGCCCAGCACAAACACGATTATGGTGTACAGATGCGCGAAGAACGCGGGCAGCCGCATAAGCTTGCCGTGAAACGCTTTTTTCTCAATAACCAGCAAAACGCCGTAGTAAAGTCCCCACAGCACAAAGTTCCAGCTCGCGCCGTGCCACAGACCCGTCAGCATCCACACAAACATGATGTTGAATATCTGGTGCCTGCGGTTGCCGCCCAAGGGAATGTAAACATAGTCGCGGAAAAACGTGCTCAGCGACATATGCCAGCGCCGCCAGAAATCGGTAACGTTTTTTGAAATATAGGGATAGTTGAAGTTTTCAAGGAAATCAAAGCCGAACATCCTGCCCATACCTATAGCCATATCCGAGTATCCCGAAAAGTCAAAGTATATCTGGAAGGTGTAGGCGATAATTCCGACCCATGCTGACAGCACGGAGGATTTGAGCATATCCCCTCCGAGCAGCGCGGTAACGATCGTTCCGGTACCGTTGGCAAGCACCACCTTTTTTATCATGCCCTGAGTGAAGCGGAGTATACCGGATTCAAAGCCCTTAAGCGTCACGCGCCTGTCGTTTATCTGCTTTTCAATATCGATATAACGCACGATGGGTCCCGCGACCAATTGCGGGAACATCGAAACATAGCACAAGAAGTTCAGAGGGTTTCTCTGGACCTTGACTTCGCCTCTGTACATATCTATGCAGTACGAAAGCGTTTGGAAAGTGTAAAACGATATGCCCAGCGGCAGCGAAAAGTTGTAAAACGGTATGCTTAAGCCGAAAGCGGAGTTGACACAGTCCACAAGCCAGCCGGAGTATTTGAACACAGCAAGCTGACCGATATTTATTATAAGAGCAAGCACAAGCGCAAGCTTCGCCTGCCATTTGCCGAAGTATTTGTTTATGGCAAGACCGCTTGTATAAGCCACCGCGGCGCTGAGTATCAGCAAAACGACCCAGACCGGCTCGCCCCACGCGTAGAATATAAGCGACGCGATGACCAGCACCACGTTTCTGTAGGTGATGTTGCCGTTCCAGAAGTACAGCAGCAGGACCACCGGCAGGAATACGCACATAAACAATAAGCTTGAAAATACCATATTTCTCTCCCCGATTATCGTGCCTGCGCACAATAATCCATTTTGAATATAAATGTTATTATACCACCTTTTGGCAGACTTGTCAACACAGGAATTAGCGAACAGAAAGTAATATACTCAGGCGTTGTCCGCGCGGCCGCAGGCGTATATGACAGACTGCCCAGGTGCTGCGGGAGCGCGGCTTTCGGCATTTTATCCGATAAACATTGTGGCAAGTCGGAATTATATTTTTTGCCAGCCTTGGTTGCTCAAAAGAAATGCGTAACGTTTTATTGCCAAAAAAGACAGATATATTGTTTTAGAACACAATAGTCATTGGAAAATCTTCAAAAATGTTGTATAATTGACATATATATTATTCGAAAGCGAGTGATTTTATGAAACTTAAGGGCAGATTAATGAATATAATCATGTCGGCAATGCTTGTTGCCGGCAGTATTGCCGTGCCTGCTGCGCCTGCAGCTGCGGCGGCTAACACCCTTCCCGCATTCCCCGGCGCCGAGGGCGGCGGAAAATACGCCACCGGCGGCAGAGGCGGTCAGATCGTTCATGTTACCAATCTTAATGACAGCGGTTCGGGTTCGTTCCGTGACGCGGTCAGCAGCGGACACCGCATTGTCGTGTTTGATGTGGGCGGCACAATTAACTTAAAAAGTGATGTTTCGGTTGCAGGCAATGTCACAATTTTGGGTCAGACCGCGCCCGGCGGCGGCGGAATAACGCTTAAGGGTGCTAAGATCGGTATGGGCGGCGACAATATGATTATAAGATATTTAAGCTCCCGTCCCGGAGAAACAGGTAAGGAGTGCGACGCCTGGGGAGGAAGCAAGGGATCTAACTCAATCGTTGACCACTGCTCGCTCGGCTGGGCGAACGATGAACAATGGGGTCTTTATTCAAATAATACACACCAGACTGTGCAGTACACTCTGATTGGTCCGTCAAACTGTATATCGGTTCATGACAAGGGCTGCCACGGCTTTGGCGTTATGTTTGGAAGTAATCAGAACTCCTGGCACCACAACATGATAGCCCACAATGTTTCCAGAAACTTCCGCGGCAAGGTTGGCGGCACCAACACCATGGATTTTGTAAACAACGTAATATTTGACTGGGGCTATCAGACCGGTTACGGAACTCTGGGTCATTTGAATTATGTAAACAACTACTTAAAGGGCGGTCTTTCCACAACGGGCGGATGGCACTTTATGAAGGCTGACGGCAGCGCAAGAGAGAATTACAAATTCTATCTTACCGGCAACAAGATTATGAAGCATGACGGAACAGCTTACAATCAGGCAATGAACGACAATAACTGGAGCGGCGGCATTCAGTACACGACCGTTGAAGGTTATACTTACAGCGAAAAGGATTACAGGACTGACACTCCTTTTAAGGTTGAAGATGTAAACGGCAACGACGCATCTGTTTTAAACAGCAATCAGTTCGAGACAGCCGACGAAGCGTTTGAGACCGTTATCAACTATGCCGGCGCGGGTATCAGCCCCGACAAGCGTCCCAAAATAGACCAGCAGGTTATGGAAGAAGCGAGGACCGGTAACGGTTACCTGACCGGCGGTCCCATGTATTCCACCACAACGTCGTCTGCGCTGCTTAAGGCGATTAAGGATTATAACATCAAAGAAATGAACTATGAAGAATACTATCCTCCGCAGTACACCACACTGGACAGAACCGATGCGGATAAAGACGGCATGGACGATAACTGGGAGCTTGAAAGAGGTCTTAACCCCAATGATCCTTCCGACGCGGCGGGCGATTACTACGGACAGGGCTATATGAACATAGAGTACTATGCCAACGACCTGACGATAAACTCGTTCCCGGAGGGCATCGTTACCGAGTCTCCCAAGACCGCGGATCTGGGCGAGGATTATAAAATGGTTATGGAGGACGCAAATGCCCTTAAGCTCAGTCCCACCACGATCAAGACGGCGGAGGATCTGACACTTCCCGCAACGGGCAGTATAAACGGCAGCACGATCAAGTGGTCAAGTGCGTCAAGTGAAGTGAAGATCAGCAACAACAAGATAACCGAGGTAAAGCGCCCGTCGGATAAGGACGCTTCGGTAATACTTTCGGCGGAGATTACTCACGGTACATTTACGCTCAAGAGAAGCTATACGATAACCGTTAAGTCGACCGCCGCCAACTGGGTTGCGTCCGAGGGCGACAACGGCAAAAAAGCGGGCAGCGAGCTTATCGACGGTCTGACCGTGCTTGGCGACACCACCGGCGGCACGACAAACGTGACGCTTAACGACAAAACATACAGTTATTATATAAGCGGTCAAGCGGGCGGCGGAAAATGGAAGGACGGCAAAGTCGAAAACTGCACGGGCTTTAAGTATACTCCCGAAAACAGCGGATACCTCAATGTATATATAGCATCGCTCGGTCAGGCGGCGAAAGAGGACGGCACACCCGCAAATCCCAAAACCGCGTATATTATGGAGGAAGGCGCGGCGTCTGAGGAGGATAATATAGCTACGGCGACCGGCGCGGGCGAAAATACCGTTATGACCGGCAGGGTCGAAGCGGGTCACACCTACTATATTTATGTGGCAGGTTCCAACGGAAGATTTCTTGCGATAAATATCACAAACGAGGCTCCAACTCTGATATGGAAAGCGACCAAAGATGTCAAAAAGGGCGAGACCCTTATGAGCGGTCTTACCGCAAATGACAACATGACCTTCGGGGCGACCAACAGAACTATCGACTCTGTGGCGTTCACAGGCAGACTTACCGGCGACAACGCTCCCGCCGACGGCGGAGCGTCGGGAATGGCGCTGACCTACACCCCCAAGACCAAGGGCGTTATCACGGTTTACTATAAGCTCAACAGCGGCAAGCGGTTCGTGATCCACGAGCCGGGCAAGAC
The DNA here is from genome assembly GCA_947624495.1 of uncultured Monoglobus sp. Lineage (GTDB taxonomy): Bacteria > Bacillota > Clostridia > Monoglobales > Monoglobaceae > Monoglobus. The sequence continues at coordinate 6,941 of CANQKP010000031.1, forward strand.
CGCCGATGAAGAGCTGACTATGTACAAGACTAACAGTGACGCCGCAAATATCTATACGTCAACCAGCGCTAACTTAGAGGCGGGCAAGACCTACTACATTTACGTTGAAGGCTCCAAGACCGAGTTCTACGGCGTTTCATTCAGAAGCACCGAGGGTGAGCCGGATCCGGACATCAAGCCGGACGCTCCCGACCCCACAATGCCTCCGCTGGTCGGCGAAACGTGGAACTTTGACGATATTGACGCTGGCACCGAATACGGCAACGGCGACATGATCGCCAACGGGAACGACGTTGAGATAAAAGTGAACTATGCAACCGGAAACGATGACAATGTTCCCGATATTGCCGTGGCACCTTCGATTGCGGAAAAGACCGCCGGAAGCAGCGACCATTACCTGAAGATCGACGACAAGGGCAAGGGTCAGGACGGATGGTCCTACACCCCCGAAACACCGGTTGAGTCTGAGATCATCGTAATTGACTTTGACTTCATGTCGGGCGACACCAATAAGGACACGGTTCTGCTGCGCGCCTTTGATAATATCAATGTAAACCCCAATAATTCGTATGTTCCCGAAAAAACTATAGACGGCAGAATATTTGAGATAAAAACAGGCGTGACCGGCAGCAAGAACACAACTCCGTGCCTTAAGTTAACCGACTATTTCTCAAAGGGTTCGTTTAAAGAAGGCGAAAATCCTAAGGGTCTTGACACCGTGCTGGGCAGCTTTACATATAAGGCGAACACATGGTACAGCCTGAGAATTCAGTATACGTCCTCAAACAACTCGATAACCGTTTATACGAAGAATGAGGATGGAACATACGGCAAGATGGACACGGTCGAACTGGGCAGCGGAACCCCCAAGGGCGATATTCCGTCGCTCAACATAACGAGCTTTGCCTGCTCTACACGCGGATCCGATGCAAATGTGCTGGGCATAGACAACATCAGCGTGCTGGCGCCCGAAGAGCCGGTGCCGGTCGAGACAGCGACTCCCGAACCGAGCGAGACCGCAACACCGGAGCCGAGCGAGACAGCGACTCCCGAACCCGGTGAAACGGCAACGCCTGAGCCTTCCGATGAGTCCGTGATAAAGTTCACTCAAAACGGTGAGGATATAGACGGCTTCACGGACAGCGAGGTCGTGCTTACCATGACGGCGGCGGGCGAGCCGTGCAAGCTTATCGCGGCAGGCTATGACGCAAACGGTGCGGTAACGGCGGTCAGCATGACGGACTATGATCCGGCGGCCGCAGAAACGGCGGTCACGGCGGCGATCACGCCCACAGCGGACACAGTTACGATACGCGGCTATGTATGGGACGGATTTGAAAATCTCACTCCGATGTCCGCATCGGCGGAAATAAAGCGTAAATAATAAATAATGATACGAACCCCGCCGTTACGGCGGGGTTTGGAATGTAATGACGGCGCTGTGCGCCTTATCGAAAGGAGGATATTTATGAAGGTATCAATAATCGGGACCGGACATATAGCCCATTCAATGGCAAGAACGATCCGGGCGGTGGATGAGGCGGAGTTTTACGCCGTTGCGTCACGGACGCTCGAAGCCGCAGAGAGTTTCGCCAAGGAGTTCGATATCCCTGTGGCGTACGGCAGCTATGACGAGCTTATAGAGGATCCGGATATCGAATTGGTGTATATTGCCACGATCCACCCGCTGCACTATGAGCTGTCCAAAAAGCTGCTGGAACGCGGCAAAAGCGTTCTATGCGAAAAGCCAATCGGCATAAACCGCGCTCAGGCGGAGGATCTGTTTAAAACCGCCGAGGAGCATAACACATTTATCTGCGAGGCGGTATGGACGAGGTTTTTCCCGTGGGTCACAGAAATAAAGGACATAATCGAAAGCGGAGTTGTCGGAAAGCCTGTGCTTATGCAGTCAAATTTCGGCTCGAAAAAGACGGCTTCGTCATGGATACACGAACCCAAGCTTGGCGGCGGCGCGCTGCTGGATCTTGGCATATACAACATAACCGCGGCGGCGATGCTGCTTGGCAGGGATTTTGAGATCGGATATACCGACTGCAAGCTGTCTGACAAGGGCGTTGATGATCACAGCACGGCGTATCTTAAATATAAAAACGGAGTCGGCGCCTCGCTTATGTGCTGCACGGATATGTGTACCGATTCAAAAATCACGCTGATGTGCGAAAACGGCATTATAGAGATAGCCGGCGTTGCAAACTGGAAAAATGTTAAAGTTTATAATGAAAAAAAGGAGCTTATACGCGAGATCGCGCCGAAGTTTAAAACCGGATACGCGTTTGAGCTTAAGGCGTGCATTAAAGCAATAGAGCAGGGAAAGCTTGAGTGCGAGGAGATCCCGCACGACGAAACGCTGTTTATTATGGGCGTTATGGATGAGCTTCGCTCCCGCTGGGGCATGAAATATCCGAATGAATAATAAAAAACCGAGGCGGTCGTGAACCGCCTCGGTTTTTGTTTTTCGGCTATACGTTTGGACCTATGTACTTTGACTTGCCGTAGCCTAAAATAAGTACAAATATAGGCCAAAGGAATATCAGACCCACCGTGTATCCTGCACCGTGTCCGTAAGACTTTGAAATCTTGTGGTACGAAACAATTGTGATAACAAAGGACACAATTGCGAATATTAATGCAATAACCGCAAAGATAATTTGATCGGGAAAACTGTCGACCAAAGAGTTGAATACACCGTATATAACAGCGACAGCCAACAGTATCCAGAACCACGAGGTCTTCCATGTCAGTTTGTACATCGAGTACTGATTATAAAACGGAATAATGCTCTTCCAGCCCGGCTCGCCCGCCTTGGTGAACATTTTCCAGTACGCGATAATGCGAAATACCCAAATAATAAGAGCGCACGCAATTATAAAACCGGCGCCCAGTCCCAATATTCCGCCGAGAGCCAATCCGCCGATAACGTCATCGGGTACAGCAGTTGTAACGGGATCCATAATTTCTCCTCCTTTAAAATTCGTTTTTGTTTAATTATAACATAGTTTATATTAAATATCAAGGTCATTCGTGTAACAAAACGTGTAATTCATGCATAAGCCCGGTCTGTCGAAAAAGCATTATATAATTAAGCTGCAAGCCGAAAATGGTCTTGATATAATATTAAAAGCCGCTTCCGTCTTATGAACGGAAGCGGGCTTTGGCTGTTTAAATTTTAAAAAACGGAGTCTTTCCGCACGCTGCCGCCTTGTGCAGGCGAAGGCGGACAAATGATTTAATCCAAAACTCCCTTTATGTATTCTGCGATCTCGGGAACCTTGCAGTTTGGGAAAAACAGGTCCGCAAACTTTTCACCGCTTACCGTCTTTTTAAGAAAGTCCTGATCAATATTCTTAAGCACATACATGATGTCGTGATGAGTTACTTTCTTCACCTCGTCAAGGATCTTCTTGTTTGCCTGCTCCGGAACGGCTCTCTCCTTGGGATATCCGCCGCCCATTTCATCACAGAGCAGCTTTTCAAATGTGTAGTCAAGATTAAGCTCCGCGCCCCATCCGAAGCCCTGAGCAAAGGGCATAGCTATGGCGTTGCCGTTATTTACCTGACCGAAGAGGTAGGCGTCAAGCGGGCTTGTAACATGACCGCACAGAACGCCGGGGAACGAGTTGAGAGCCAGCATGGCGCCCTCGCCGGTTCCGCAGCCGGTAACAACAAAGTCGACCGCTTTGGAGTTAAGCAGTATAGCCGCCAGCAGACCGTTCATAACATAGGTCAGCTGCGCCTCGTCGTCAGGACCGTACATACCGAAGTTCAATACCTCGTGACCCAAAGGTTCCGCAACCTTTTTGAGGGAGTTATAAATTATCTCGTTTTTTGCCGCTTGTGAGTTTTCGTTGATAAGTGCTATTTTCATGGCTGATCGCTCCTTTAAATAATATTTGAAAAAAGTGTTTATTTTTTTCTGCATTTATAGTATAATAGTATTTAATTGGTTTGTCAATAAATAAAACCCGAACTAAGAGGAAAACGGCAATGAAAGCAATAAATTTTCTGCTGTCGGTTTTGATCGGCGGCGCGGACAATGAAAACTTAATAAAACAACAGATTTCCCGAATTAAAGACAGGGGCTTTGACGGTGTCGTTTTTAAAGCAACGGACGGCGCGTTTGCGGGGAATTCGGATTTTTCAGCGTTTTTAAATGGGCTTATTTTATACGCGAAATCTCTGTCTCTGTCTGTGTGGCTCGCGCCAAAGGAATGTGGAAATGCAGCGGTTGCGATTGGGAACAAGCGGCTCATGCTGCGCGGCGGCGAGGTTGAGCTTGTCAGCGATCCGAACGTACCCTCTCCGTTTTATGAGATCTGTGCGTATGAGCGCGTTTTAGGAGTGTTTGAGGAGCTTAAGTCGGTGCTTGACGCCGAGGCGTTTGAATACATAACGGGATTTTCAGTCGAACTTGGAGGATTTGAATGTCCGGAAAACGCCGTGCCGTGGTATGATGAAATAGAGGAAGAGTTTTTGAATGATTACGGAATGGATATAAAGCCGTTCCTTAAGGAGCTTTTTGTCCGCAGCGGCGGATCGTCAAAGCTCCGCGCAAGATATATGCACCATATTTCGGAAAGATACGCCAAATCAAGTTTGGCGCCGCTGGGTGAGTGGTGCGCCGAGCATGGTAAGAGTCTTATAATGCGCTCGGACCTTGCTGCACCTGAGGCGGACTTTATCCGCAGCCGCGGTTCGTATCTTGAGACCGAGAAAGCGGTATCGGTACCGTCAGTCACTGTGGGGAGTCCGGATGAGATCAGTATTTTCCACGCTTCCGCGGCGGCGGGGCTTGCGCGGCAGTACGGCAGCGGCGAAGCAGCGGCGGAGGTGTTCGGCGGCTCCGGCTGGGGGCTTGACCCAAGCAGCTTTGAGGAATGCCTCAGAACTTTGATAGAATGCGGTATCAGCACGTTTATAATCGACTCTTGCTGCCCGTGTCTTGACTATTCCGCGCTCAGCCGCCGTAAAATATTGTTCCCTGATTATATGCCGTGGTCAATGGCGCTGCCCGATATATTTGCGTCGCTTAAAAGCTTTGCCGATATTGAACAGAAACGGCTTCGGAGAATACTTTTGGTTTGTCCCACAAGGGCAATCAGAGGCGAATACATTCCGGGCAATGAGAACACGGAGGCAGAAAAGCTGTTTGAAAATGCTGACGGCATTTGCGGCAGACTCTATGAAATGAGCCGCCGGTTTGATATAACCGATGAGGAGCTTTTGGAGTCTGACGCGGAGTTCGGCGAAAGCGGCATAACCATAGGCGGAGCGTCATACAGCACTCTGCTGACCGCTCCGGGCTGCGCTTTCGGCAAAAAGGGAAGGCTGACAATTGAAAAGGCGAAAGCAAACGGAGTCAGGATCTTAAGCGATATTCCCAAGTCGGACACCGAGATCATCCCGCTTGAGCTTATACGGAACACTATGAAGGAGATCGTGCCGATAGCGGTCAATCAGGATAACTGGACAATAACTCCGCCCAAAAAGAACATACTGCCGCTTAAGCCGTTTTATTCGGACGGTCGCGCCGAGTTTAGGTTTGCCGCGGGGGACGGCTATAATTCCGAGACAGTGCTGCTGCTTTCGGATGCGGCGGCGACCGTCAGCATAAACGATATAATCGTGCAAAAAACCAATGAAGATGAGCGCGGATTTTACTATAATTTAACCGGGAACATATTAAGCGGCAGCAATAAGATCACCGCCGATGCCTGTGCGAACACCTTCGCGTATCTTATCGGAGACTTTAAGATATTTCCGAAAACAGGGTACCGTGCGTTTGACGAGCGTCAAATTCAGACGCGGGGCGGTTTTGTCCTGAATAATTCGGGAATTGAAAGCGAGACGAACCTTGTGCGGTGCGGCTATCCTTTTGCTTCGGACTGTGCCTCGGCAAAAAAGATAATATACATAGAAGAAAACAAAACGCATCCAATTCTCAAAATGGACTGCTCCGGCTCATCGATTATTGAGGTCTGCTTTGACAATGAGTTTGTCGGCTTTATGTACGGCTCCCGCAACAAAATCGAGCTGCCGTCTATGGCGGCGGACGAGCGCCACGTTGTGGAGATCCGCTGCTACCCGTCCGGGTTTAATCTCTATGGCGACAAGTATTATATTTTCGGCGATACAGGAAAGTCGGTTTGCCCCGAAACGTCGGGATATATAAAAGACGAGAATATAAAGCTTGTGAACTGGAAAATACCGAGAGATATTGAACTAATACAAGAGTTTTAGGAACAGGCATTTTTGTTGATTTTTGATGTTTACAAACGCTGCGGTATGTGGTATTATTTAATAACTGCTTGATGAGCTGATATTTGGGGAGGTCTTTTTTATGGACAGACAATTGGCAGATGGGGGCGCGAACAGACTCGCTCATATGATGACTCTCGAACATCGTTTTGAGATGAGCGAGCGCGAGAAATTTGTGAGAAAGCTGCTCTTGGGCAGTGCGGAATTTAATCTGAAAAAATCTGCCGAGCTGGGTCTTAGGATGACTTCTCCGTATTTTTCGGTAATATTGGTCCGCATAAACATGACCGAGGATGTGTCGATCTCTGATCTCCCCAGCATAATTTACGCGATAAGGAATATAGGCGAAGAGCTTTACGGCGCGTTTTCGGAGTGCTGCGGCGTGGAGGTCGACGCGGTAACGATAGGCTTTTTGTGTAATCACGGTAAAAATTGCGGATTTATCAACGAACAGTCAGCTGATCTTAAGCGTCATGTTGTCGAGCTTTTCGGCGTTCATACAACTCTTTCGCTGTGTACATCCGGAAAGCAGGCGATAAACGACTGCCACAAGCTTTACAAAAACGCACGATACGCTATGCTGTACAGGCTTTCGTTTGAGCCGTATTCGATTATAAATTACGATGACACTCTCAAAATGTCGCGTCTCAGCTGCGAGTACCCGGCGCTGCTTGAGCGTGAGATCTTTGAGTGTATCCAGTCGGAGAACCGGACGGGTCTTGACCAGGCGGTTTCGGCTTTTGTTTCAACGGTTGACAAGATGTCATATGACACGATAGTTCTGCATACAACGCGGCTGCTGCTTGCGGTTGACAGTTTGGTAATACTCGACAGCGAGAACGATTTTGTTCACAACAGCATTATTGAGGAACTGAGCTATCTTGAATCGATAGACGATCTTGTAAAGTATATTGAAGGACGCTGCGCCTTGGTTATGAACGCGGTCACAAAGACCAAGTCCGAGACCAGAAAGGACCTCATCGTGACAAATATACTTAAGTATATCAACGAAAACTATACGGACGCGTCGCTTTCGGTTGAGGCAATTGCGGCAAGCGTTAACAGAAGCTCGAATTATATAAGAAGCATATTCAAAAAAAGTCAGGGCATTTCGATATCGGAATATATAAACCAGAAGCGCTTTGACCAGATCTGCAAAATGCTGATCGAGACAAATCTTACCGCCCGCGATATAGGCAAGGAGGTCGGGCTCAACTCCGGAAGTTACTTTTACACATCGTTTAAGAAGTACACCGGATGCACGCCGGATAATTACAGAAAAATCCACCGCGCAAAAGAATGACCGCGGTCGGGATCTTACAAATAACATATTTTTGAAAATATTTGAAAAAAATACTTGCAATTCTTTGCGGTGTGTGCTATAATTTAGAATACTGATGCTTTAAACAAGCAAATCGTACATCAATACTAAATATAAATATACGCATAAGCGTATAAGGAGGAAGTTTAAAAATGCTTACAGCTTTGGTTATTATTCATGTAATTATCGCTCTGGTGCTTACCGCCATAGTGCTTTTGCAGCACGGCAGACAGCAGGGCTTATCCGGCGCTATTGCCGGCGGCGCCGAGACGTTTTTCGGCAAGAACAAGGGCAGAACTATCGACGCTATGCTCAGAAAGTTCACTGCGGTTTTCGCGATACTGTTCATTCTGTCATCTATCGTGCTGACATACGTTTCGATAAAGCAGGCTAACGCCGAGGAAGAAGCTAACGCTCCGACCGATGATACGAGCCAGACAATGAACGTTACTATGGACGAAAACGGCAATCTGGTTGACGAGAGCGGAAACATAGTTATGAGCGCCGAGGATATGCAGGCTCAGCAGGATGCGGCGTCCGAGGAAGGAACCGAGGCTGAGGGTGCAGCGGATGCAGCCGAAGGCACTGTTGACGAGGCTGCGAATGCGGCTGAGGGCGCGGTTGACGAGGCAGCGGATGCAGCTGAAGGCGCAGTTGACGAAGCTGCAAATGCGGCAGAAGGCGCAGCTGATGCGGCTGCGGGTGCGGCTGAAGGTGCAGCAGAGTAATAAAGGCGTCAAAAACCGAGTATAAAAGGGGTTATCCCACAGAAACAATATTAACATAATAATAAAGCAGGGGCGGACGACCCCGACCGCCCCGGCTTCCTTTAAATCAAGGAAGCTGTCAGGAAAGCCTGACCTTGGGGGCTTTTTTAATTATTTACAAAAGATGAGGAGATATTTATGAAAGACACAAAGCTTTTTGTAGTGATCCCTTGCTACAATGAGGAAGAGGCGCTGCCCGAAACTTCGAGCCGTATGCTCAAGCTGTTTGACAAGATGAAATCAGAGGGTCTGATCTCAAATGACAGTAAGATAGTTATGGTTGACGACGGCAGCCGCGACAAAACATGGAGTATAATCAGCGGACTCAGCGAGCAGAACGATGTTTTCCGCGGAATAAAGCTGGCGCACAATGCCGGTCACCAGAATGCGCTGCTGGCGGGTCTGATGACGGTCAAGGACGAGTGCGACTGCGCGGTGTCGATTGATGCGGATCTGCAGGATGATATCAATGTAATAGCTGATATGGTCAAAAAATACGATGACGGCTGCGACGTGGTTTACGGTGTGCGCAGCAAACGAGAGACCGACACGTTCTTTAAGCGGTTCACTGCCGAGGGCTTTTACAAGTTTTTAAGCGCGATGGGCGCGGATGTGGTGTATAACCATGCGGACTACCGCCTGATGAGCAGCCGCGCGCTAAGCGCGCTGAGCGAGTTTAAAGAGGTCAATCTGTTCCTTCGCGGACTCGTACCGCTCATCGGATTTAAGAGCGACAAGGTGTATTATGAGCGCGCCGAACGCTTTGCCGGCGAAAGCAAATATCCGTTAAAAAAGATGCTGTCTTTTGCGTTTGACGGAATAACATCGTTCAGCGTTAAGCCGATAAAAATGGTATGGTCGCTGGGTCTTATAGTATGCCTGGCGGCGATAATCGCGGCGATATACGCGCTGATAAGCAAGTTCTTCGGTTATACCTCCGACGGCTGGGCTTCGCTCATGTGTTCGATATGGTTCCTCGGCGGCGTGCAGCTTGTATCCGTGGGCGTCATCGGCGAATACATAGGCAAGATATATAAGGAGACCAAGGCGAGACCCAGATACATTATCGAGGAGTATAAAAAAGACTGATAATCGCCGTGTAATGTGAATTTTCTATTAATATTTGACGGATTTTGTTGAGAAAATACGAAAGTTGTGGTATAATTATCGCTGCGGATAAAAATCCGGAATGCAAAACTGATAATTAAGATGAGGTGTTATTTTGAAGAAGAGAATTACAGCGGTATTGCTGCTGCTCTGTATATCCTTTTCCTGCATAAGCGGTTTTGCCTACGATCCGAATTGGTGGGCAGTGGATACCGTCAAGGGAGCCATGGACTACAGTCTGATATCGACCGAGTACAGCAAAAAGCCGTTCACAGACGCGATCAACAGGCTTGACTTTATCAACGTGGCTGTGAATATTTATGCAACGATAACAGCGGAGAATGTCACTTCCAATGCGTATAACCCGTTCACCGATACCAATGACGCATTTCCGAATATGGCGTATTACGCAGGTATTATAAGCGGCGACGGCGAAGGTCATTTCTTCCCGGCTAACTTTATCACAAGGCAGGAGATGTGCAAGGTGATAACCGGTATGCTGTCGGCTGCCGGCGTGTTGGGTCCGTACTTTCCGTCCGACGGAGTGTTTGACGGCATTTATGACGCGGACCAGATCGACAGCTGGGCAAAGGACTATGTGGCGTTTATGCTGGACAACGACCTGATGGCGGGATATGAGGGTCTGTTTAAACCAAAGGAGTACGTCTCGCGCGAGGAAGCCGCAATAATCGCCTACCGCTGCTTTATCAAGTACGGAAGGGATGTTGACGGTCAGATACAGTCAGCTTTAAAAACAGGAGCCGACTCCAACGGCAGAACGGTCTATACTCTTGAAAAGACGGTCATGCAGAGCAACGGCACTGTAATAGCATTAAGAAACGCGCCCGACAAGCAGCTTGTAACTCCGGGCGGCGAGGTCGTCGCCGGAACTGGAGAACCTATTGTGGAGCAGGACCCCGCACCGGTACCGGACGGAACCGGCGGCTATGCACCCAGCGGAACTCCTTTGCAGATACCGGACGCGGACGGCTTGTACCAGCTTAAGACCTATTCCGAGACGCTTGCCACCGGCGAGGCGATGGAGAAGGAAATGCGAGTATTTGGCGGAATTGGAACAAAATACTCGTCTGCGGAAGAGGCGGACGCGCATATGGTAGAGGTAACCGTTCCCGTATGGGAGCTGCCTGAGGGCAGCGATCAGCTCCGGACCTCCGAGCGTACGTTTAAGATCAACGCGGTACTCGCCGAGGATGTAAAGGCTATATTCAATGAGATTTATAACTCGCCGTTAAAGCCTCCTATCAAGGACGCGACCGGCTACGCATGGCGCAGCGCCATGTCCGGCGGCAGCGTGTCGGAACATAACTACGGCACAGTCATAGATCTTAACTATAACGAGAACTATTGCGTATACAAGAACGGTCAGAAGATAGGCTCGTTCTATGACCCCGATAACTCGGTGTTCTCGTTCCCGCCGACCGGCGTAGTCGTTCAAACTTTTGCCAAGTACGGCTGGCTCTGGGGCGGCAACGCATGGGTAAGCGGAACTCATGACTATATGCATTTCTCGTATTTGGGAAAACAGTAATGTAAATATGCCGCGGTATAGGTGTTCTATAGCCGCGGCTTTAATTTGCGTGAGGAGGAACGTAATGAAAAAAATATTTGTTTCGGTATTGTTGGCGTGTGTTCTTTGCCTGTCTCAGACTGCGTTCGCGGCTGATATATACCTGCCTGAGGCTGAGGCTGCCGCGGATAAGCTTGCGGCTTTTCCCGGAGCCGAAGGCGGCGGAATGTATACCACCGGAGCGCGCGGCTCGTCAAGCCCGACGGTTTATCATGTCACCAGTCTTTCAGACAGCGGCAGCGGCACTCTGCGCGACGCGGTTTCCAAGGAAAACAGAATAGTCGTGTTTGACGTGGCGGGGGTTATACATTTAAACAAAACTCTTGATATTTCCAAAAAGAATATCACAATTCTGGGTCAGACCGCGCCCGGAGACGGCATATGTATATCCGACGCGCCCACAAAAGTCAGGGCGGATAATATCATAATGCGCTATCTGCGTTTCCGCATGGGTGTTTACAACGAGAACGAAAGAAAGTATGACGACGATGCGCTGGGCGGCACAAGCAGCACATCGAATTTGATCGTTGACCATTGCAGTATGAGCTGGTCGACCGATGAGTGCTGCTCGTTCTACGCAATAAAGGACGCCACAGTTCAGTGGTGCATAATGACCGAGCCGCTTAACAAATCCATCCATGTTGAAGACGGCGTGCTTCAGAACCACGGCTATGGCGGAATTTGGGGCGGAGTCAATGTGACCTTCCACCACAACATGGTCTCAAGCGCAAACAGCCGATTTCCGAGAGTGGGAACCAGCGAGACGGTCAGCTCCTATAGGGGAGGAAAGGATACCCAGAGTCTGCTTGACGTGAG
>CANQKP010000032.1 GCA_947624495.1 uncultured Monoglobus sp.
CGTGGCGGACAAGGCTCTCACGGCCTCCCGGGCCCGGGAGGCCGCCAGGCGGGCCAGGGAGAACACCCGCCGCAAGTCCGCGTTGGAAAGCAGTTCGCTGCCGGGCAAGCTTGCCGACTGTTCAGACAGAGACAACACCTACACCGAGATATACATTGTCGAGGGAGACTCCGCGGGAGGTTCCGCAAAGCAGGGCAGAGACAGACGCTTTCAGGCGATCCTGCCTCTTTGGGGCAAGATGCTCAACGTTGAAAAGGCGAGAATTGACAAAATTTACGGCAACGACAAGCTCACTCCGGTAATAACCGCTTTGGGTGCGGGTTTAGGCGACGAGTTCGACTTGTCAAAGCTCAGATACGGCAAGGTCGTAATCATGGCGGATGCCGATGTTGACGGTGCTCATATCCGCACTCTGCTGCTCACATTCTTTTTCAGGTATATGCGTCCGCTTATCGAGGACGGTCATGTATATATAGCGCAGCCGCCGCTGTTCAAGATTTCAAAGGGCAAGACCGACAGATACGCCTACAGCGACCAGGAGCTTCAGGACATTCTTGCCGAAATGAGCGAGGGCAGAGCGCCTACCGTTCAGCGCTACAAGGGTCTGGGCGAGATGAACCCGGAACAGCTGTGGGAGACCACAATGAACCCCGAAACACGTATTATGCTTCGGGTCGATCTTGACGACGCACGTCAGGCTGACGAGACGTTTACCATACTCATGGGCGACAAGGTGGAGCCGAGACGCTTGTTTATCGAGGAACACGGCACATCGGTCATTAATCTTGATATTTAAACGGAGGGCAAAGCCGTGATACTGATCGAGAAAGCAAAAGTAATGAATTTTGAGGGCGCAATACGCGGCGCCAGGAACCCACTGAACAGCTGGGCGAGGATCGACAGCGGATATGATGAGGACGGCAGCTACGTCCTCGGCAAAAACGATCTGGATCTGGCAAAACGGCTGTGCAGGGCGGGAAGCGATCACCGCAAGTTTATCCGCCAGATACTGGTCAGTGTTGACATCACCGCGCCGCTTTACTGGTGGAAGGAATTTGACACATATAAGATCGCCACTGTTGCCAACTCCACAAGCACCATGCACAAGATACACTCAAAGCAGTTTGAACCCGGCGACTTTTCGTGCGAAAAGCTGAGCGGACCTGCAAGAGAGGCGTTTATGACGTATCTTGAGTTCATGGAGCAAAAGAGGCTGGACTATTTAAAAACAAAGGACAAAGCGGACTGGTATGACCTTATCCAGCTTTTGCCCTCGTCATATAATCAGAAGCGCACAATTACAATGAACTACGAAAACCTGCTCAATATGTATTACGCCCGCCGCAACCATAAGCTTGACGAGTGGCGCGAATACTGCGCATGGATCCTTTCTCTGCCTTACGCCGCGGAGTTGTTCCTTGATGAAGATGACAATGAAAAATAGCGTGAAGTTTCCGGAGATACGGAGCATAAACGTGCATCTTAAAACTTTATTCGGTCCCGTTGCAGGTCTCAGGCACGAGTTTGTGTTTGAGTCCGGCAGTGAGACCGTTTTTCCGATGCGCCTGAAATTCGCTTTGCCAAAAGGCGCGGCGATATACGCTTTTGAGGTAAGCGGCGGCGCGGAGTCGGTCAAAAGTGTGCCGGGGCGAAGCGGCGCCGGAGATGCGGCGGCGGAGCTTGTGCAGCTCGACGCTGCTCGGTGTGAACTCAGACTTTACCGCAGTCCCAAAAGCGGCGGCAGGATATTGGTCACGGTGTTTTCATCTGTGACTTTAAGCGGGACCGACAGCGGTTACGCGATAGATATACCGCTCTATACTCCAAAAGGGCGTTTTTTTGAACCCGCGGACAGCGAGGTTAGAGTAAAAGCGGTCGTTTCGGCAGAGGTGAATATAAAGGCGGGCAGAATTTACTCTCCGACCCATAAATTTGAGATCAATGCCGCACCAAACGGCTGCGCGGTTTTGTCAAAACCCGGCTCCGGAGGGGTGTTTAGGCTTTGTATTGAAGATCCGGACGAAGAGATGGACGTATGTTATGCGTACCGGCTGCCCGGAGCGGCGTTTGGCAGAGAGATCCACTGCCTGTACAGAATTATGCCCGCCTTTGATGCGGAAAATATAACTGTTACCCATGCGGCGCCCGGCGTGTTTTATATGCTGCCGCAGAAAATCCGGACTCTCGAAAAAGGAACGCCTGTCACCGTCACGCTCGGAACCGCTACGCAGATCCCGTACAGTTTCGAGCTGCGGACCGAGGACGGTTTGCGCCGGGAGCTGAAAATCAAAAATGTGATAAAAACGGAGGATGCGGCGGTAAGCCGTATCTTTGCCCGTGAGTGCATAGAGGAGATGTACCGCTGTATTCTGCGCGGTGATGTTGCTCCGGACTCTGTGATAAAACTGAAGGCGTCTGCTGCCAAGCTTGCAGACGATGCCGGAATATTGTGTCCGGAAAATAACTGCTCCGTGCTTATTTTTGAAGACGGCAGAGAGCTTACAGGCGCGCCTGTAAGGGTGTCTGTCAGACAAAATCTGCACGGATTTGACGAGGAAGGCGCCGCTTTTTCCGACCCGGACGGCGCGGCGGGAAGAAAACTGCTTGAAAATGCGCTCCGCGCTCTTTTGTGCTGTGTCCGCAAGGACGGCAGCATCACGTCTCCGTTTGAAAACAGCCGCCGCGCGGCGGTTGAGCAGACAATGTATGCCGCCGCAGCAATAAGAGCGGCAGCGGAAAGGTATCCCGAATACCGCTCTGTGTTTTTAAAGGCAGATGAATTTCTGCGCACGGCTGATGCCGAAACGAATATTGTTGTATTCGGCGAGAATGATCTTATCAACACTGTTTCGTCAGTGGAGCAAATGGATGTGCGCGGGCTGTCAAGGCTGATACTGAGCCTGCTGTACGCCTGATCTCATGCGGCGCTGCTCTCATTCAGCTTGACGCAGATAACTGTCATATCGTCATTTTTGATTTTATTATTTTCGTTTCGTTTTACCGCCTCATCCAAAATTATTTTTGCAAGCTCTTTCGGCGGAATGTCAATATCCACGAACTCAAGCAGTTCTTTTATCCACGGGTCGTCCGGCGGCGCGGTCACGCCGTCGCTGGTCATTATAAGCATGGAACCGTTTTCAAGAGTCCTGCCGAACACCTCGATATCGTCAAGCGGAACTATCCCTATCGGAAGCGACGCAGCGCGGACTGTCTCTGTGTACTGCGGGGTTTTAATAAAGCTGGGTTCGGCTCCGTTTTTGATAAATTCGACCTGAGCGGTGTAAAGGTCAATTATGCACATATCCACTGTGGCGAATATATCCCTTGCGGATTTCATGACCATGACCGAGTCCGCAAGCTTAACCGCGATTTTTTTGTCAAACCCCGCGTCCAGGAAGCAGCCTAAAAGATTTATTATAACGTCGCTCTCTCTTGCAGCCTTGCCGCCGGTACCCATTCCGTCGCTTATGGTGATAGCAAGCTTTCCGCCGCTTAAATAGTCGGTGCGGTGGGTGTCGCCGTTTTTGCCGTCTCTTGCAGCGGAGGCGACTCCGACGATAGGCTCAAATCCTTCGACCTGACAAAAGCGGACTTTGCATTTTCCGCTGCTCCGGCTCTCGCACAGGTTGTATGGCGTTGCCACGTTAATTCCAAGAACGCGTTTTATGGCGGCTTTAACGTTTTTTCGGCATACGGTGCAGTCCTTGCACCCGCTTATGATGACCTCGACCGTATATTTTTGATTGCTGCCGCGGATTACATCCACCCGCTCGGCGCAAATTCCCATATCGCACAAAATGTCCATAAGCTCGTCCGCCGCTTCAATATCAAATGTGTTTTCGTCGCAAATTTCCTCCGAAGCGTTTTTTATTATATCCGATATTCCTTTAAACTGCTGGGCGGTCAGCTCGCGGTTTTCCTGGAGCTTGCTCTTCCAGGTTATGTTGATTTTGTATATCTCAAACAGGCGGTTTATCTCGTTGATGAGCGGCAGCAGATGTACGCACTTGTCGGAAAACGCCTTCGGCACGTCGCTGAGCTGCATATACCCTTTCCGTTCCATTATTTCAAGAAATTTAAACATAGCGGTATAGGTGGCGCTGAAATCGTTTTTCCAGCAGAAATCGGCTCGGTCACAGTTTTTGCACACGCGGTCGGCGGCAGTGTCAAACATCAGGGATATTTCGCTCATATCGGTGTTGCTGCGGCTGTCCGACATATTCTCAAAGGTTTGGGCGATCTCCATAAAGGAGTCCGATATGCAGTTCAGCTTTTCTCCGACATAGCGGCGAAATCGGTGCGTCTCGTCGGAGTCGTCGGTCTCAAAGTCCAGTATTTTGTCCGCCGCGATTATGATATTTCTTGGAGCCAGATATATAAGTGCCGCGGCAGCGGCGACTTCATATATGTTGGGGATGTGTTCGTACCCCACGGGAATACGCATATAAAGCAGTATTGCGGCGCCGAACATGAGCAGACTTATGCACACGCCTTTCTTGCCGAACCTCGCCGCTACTCCGAGAACAAGACCGCATATGGTAAAAACAGCCACATATTCGGGGAACGAGTTCGTCAGTCCTAAAATAATGCCCGCCAAAATTCCTGAGACGGCGCAGCGTGCAACACCGCGGTCGGTCAGAGCAACTATCCCTATCATCAGGCAGGCGAGAAAGTTAGAAAAATTAAAGGTATTAAGAATTGTAAGATATCGCGTGCTGAGCAGGATTATTCCGCACATTATGCTTAAACTTATTTTCTCGTCGGTCAGAAGTCCGCGGCTTAAGAACTTGTTTTCAAGCAGTACGTCGCGGCTGTGGTCAAACACCAATGTGCCGACCAGCATAAGCAGGGTATCGCATATCACAAGTATAAATCCGGCAGCGGTAAAGCCTTGGGCGAAAAGCACGGCGGTCTCGCAGGCGAACATGGATATTCCCGCTGCTCCGGCAGCGAAACTAAGGGGCGGATTTTCGTTTCGCTCTATAACAAAGATGACCGTTTCGAATATGACGCACGCCGATATGTATTTGACAGCCAGCCAGAAGTCAAACAGCAGCATATATCCCGCCGATACGAAGATGAGATTAAGCACGCTTTTGAGCGAAAACCTGCGGTCAATTGTAAGGAATGATATGCCGAAAGGCGCGAGTCCGCTGACAGGCATTGCGCCCGCAAACAGAATTCCGAGCATCCTGAGCGGAATATCCCATGGCCGTATATTAAACAGCCGGCGTTTTTTCGGCTGTCCGACCTCAAGCGAAACCTCCGCCGGCACAAGCTCTGTGTTCCTCATAAAAAAATACCTCCTAAGCTTATCGGGCTTGTCCGGTCTGCCGGACTCCCGTTTTTCATTTGTTTTACAAAATCATTATAATAAAGTTACATGAAGAAATTTGTCATAATCGGGACGAAATTTGAAAGATTTTTAAAAATTTGTGATATAGGCACCGACATAAAACGGAAAAGAGGTGATGAATAATTAAAACCACGGCGTTGATTGAACCGGTAAATGTAATTTTGTTTACAAATTATTCACAAATTCGGCAAACGCCTATAACTTCTTGCCCCGCGGGACGTAAACATTTGTTAAAAGGTGCCGAAACAGGCGGTTTATGCCTCGTTTGGCTTGACAAACCGCAAAAAACGCGGTATACTTAAAAAAGTTATGTTACAATTGTGTTACATAAAGATTACAAATTAAGGAGTGTTTGTAACATTGAGTTATAAATATAACAGACGCAGAGCATTGCGGATGCTGAAAACGATTATCGCCGCTGCGGTTTCCGCAGCTCTGATGCTTGGTTCGCTTTCGGCGTACGCGGTGAGCATTTCGGCAAAGGGCGGATTTGTTATGGACTCCGCCACCGGCGAAGCGCTTTTTGAGTATAACGCGGACACGGCGGTGCCGCCCGCGAGCATGACAAAGCTTGTGGCGCTTTACGTTATCTACAGCCATATAGCGGACGGCAGCCTGACCAAGGATACGCTTATACCGGTAGGCAGCGCTCTTGCCGCATATTCCAGGGATCCGGGGTACTCAAACGTTTATCTGACGGCAGGTGAGAGCTACACGCTGGACGAACTCTTGGGAGCCATATGTGTGGTATCCGCCAACGCGGCGGTTATGGCTGTGGGCGATTATATCTGCGGAAGCGAGGCGGGACTCGTAAACGAGATGAACGCGTGGATCTCTGCCTGGGGCGTCAACGGCTACTTTGTGGACTGCACCGGAGTTTCAAGCAAAAACCGCATTTCGCCCAGAGGAATGGCGACGGTTGCAAATCGGCTCATTACCGATTATCCCGATGTACTCAATTATTCGTCTCTTTCGTCGATAAACTTCAGAGGTACAAGATATTACCCGACAAACAAAATGCTGCCCGGCGGAGCGTATGAGTATTACGGCACGGACGGTCTTAAGACCGGTACAACGTCGGCGGCGGGCTGCTGCTTTACCGGAACGGTTTCCCGCGACGGCAAACGCCTTATCTCGGTTGTAATGGGTTCAAGCTCAACCAACATGAGATATGTGGACACAATAAAGATGATGGACTATTCATGGGATGTTCTCAGTGCCAGGGGCGGAGCGCAGCAGACACCGGCGTATGTAGAAAAGCCTAAGGATTATATAGTAGCGACCGACTTAAGGTGCTTCATAAACGATTGGGAAATACCCACGTTTATACATTACGGAAACCAGAGCAACGGCTATCAGGACTGCGCAGTTGTAATGCTCAGCGATCTTGAGGATTACGGCTTCGATGTGTCGTATGACCTTGCGACCGACACGGTAACGGTTGTGAATAATACTGATAAAGACCTGACTGCCGGTCCCAATTACGGCGAGCAGTACAGCTACGGCGAGGACGCAAAGCTTGAGCTAAGCAACTGGGATGCCGCGAAGGTGCTGCTTAAGAGCGGTCCGAGCGATCCCGGCGTGTACGCGCAAAACACGTTTGATATTAACGGGCGCGGAGCCGTTTCGATTGACGAGCTTAAGCATATGGGCAGCGTCGTCTGGAACGAAAAATATAATCTTATGGTAGTTGTTACGAGAAATTAAAAAATGCGGCACAGCAAACGCTGTGCCGCGGTTTTTGTGTTTTACATATTACGAGCCACGTATTTTCCGATTTTATCTATAGCGGATTTTTCATCGGCACCCTCGGTAATGAATTCTATCGTATCGCCGGCTCCGATGCCGCTGCTCAGTACTATAAACAGCTTTCCTATATCCGTCACATAGTCGCGGCTCTTAACGTATGTTTTGCATTTGTGCTCTCCGGCGAGCTTAATAATATCAAGCGCCGGTTTTGCCGCTAAGGCATAATTGCTTGTGATAGTGTGTGAAAATTCTCTCATGATAAGTCCCTCCTATACTATCTTAAACACGCTTCGCGCCTCAAGCTTATGTTTGGAACACATCAGGAAACTCAGGATCTGTCTGTGTTTTCCACACCTATATTAAACAACTTTTCGGCGCAAAAGTCAATTCCCATTTTAGCCAATTAAAACAAAACGCATAAAATTATTTTTAGCAGTATTTTCGTCAAATATACTTATCAGGTCACATTTTGCAGGGAAAAGTTATGAAACATTAATAAAGCTGTTACAAAACAATTACAGAATTATTACCGCGGGATTGAAAAACAAAAGGGCGGGGATTTTCCCCGCCCGCAAAAGATAAATTTGCTTATTTATGATTAACCAGGTCCTTAAGAGCACGACCCGCCTTGAACGCGGGAACCTTAGCCGCAGGAATATTCATAACTTCACCGTTTAAGGGGTTCTTTCCTGTTCTTGCCGCTCTCTCTCTTACCTCAAAGCTGCCAAAGCCGATAAGCTGAACTTTTTCGCCCTTCTTTAAAGTGTCCTGTACAGTTTCAATAAACGCAGACAGCGCCGCTTCGGAATCCTTCTTTGTTAATCCCGACTTCTCGGAAATAGCTGAAAGTAACTCTTGCTTATTCATCTTTTGTCCTCCTGAATATAATTATAAATTTTTAATTATTTTTCCAAATTTAAAACCGAGCGGAAAACAGTGCGCGATATCCAAAATAATATCTCGCTTTGATATAAATACTGTATTTTTATAAACAAAAAAACAGCCGCCCGACCTTATGCTGTATTAAGACAATAACATTTTACTACAACTGCTGACAAAATGCCACTGTTTTTTTTATCTTTTGTTAAAATTCGTAATATTGCCCAAAATTTACTTTAAAATATCAGTTAATATATCCAAATTATAACATTATTATACCCTAAGAAGCTCATTTTTATGGGCGATTTATATCGCTTTCGTATGCGCGGCTTCTGTGTTGTGATTATAAACAAAACAAAAGAGAATAATACGGGAAATATTTTTTTAATTGATTTTTATTATTGCTTTGACATTTTGTGAAAAATATGTTACAATCATACTTTAATCAAGGAATTGTCCGCGCAATGCGACGTGCGGATGTTTTTACAGATTTTGCATATATTTATGAACGATTTCCGCCAAAGCGGCGGTAAAGATAAAATTTGTCAAGGAGGAATATTTATGGCGTACTACTACAAAGAACCATCCCACACTTTCAGCGAGTATTTGCTCGTTCCCGGTTATTCCGACTCAACCTGTATCCCCGCCAATGTGTCGCTCAGGACCCCTTTGGTAAAATACAAAAAGGGCGAGGAGCCTGCTCTTTACATGAACACCCCGCTGGTGTCCGCTATCATGCAGTCGGTGTCCGGCGTTGATATGGCGATAGGGCTTGCCAAGGAAGGCGGCATCTCGTTTATTTTCGGCTCGCAGCCGATTGAAAAGCAGGCGGCGATGATAAGAAAGGTAAAAGCTTACAAGGCGGGCTTTGTTGAGTCCGACTCGAATATTTCGCCCGAAAAGACAATGGCGGATGTTGTCGCCCTTAAGGAAGAGCGCGGCCACGACACTATTGCGGTCACCGAGGACGGTACGAAAAACGGCAGGCTTGTGGGAATAGTTACCGGCAGAGACTACCGCGTAAGCCGTATGTCGCCGGATGAGAAGGTCAAAAACTTTATGACTCCGCTTGACAAGCTTATAACAGCCCCTGAGGGAACCACTTTAAAAAAGGCTAACGATATACTGTGGGAGCATAAGCTCAACTCGCTGCCGATTGTGAACGACGCCGGAAGGCTGGTGGCGTTTGTGTTCAGAAAAGATTACGAGCAGCACAAAGAGAACCCGCACGAGCTGCTTGACGCGCACAAGCGTTACATAGTCGGAGCCGGAATAAACACCCGTGACTATGAGGAGCGCGTTCCTGCGCTTGTGGATGCGGGCGCCGACGTACTGTGTATAGACTCCAGCGAGGGTTATACCGAGTGGCAGAAGCTGACGATCGATTATATCCGCAAGACATACGGCGACAGCGTGAAGGTCGGCGCGGGCAACGTGGTTGACCGCGACGGGTTCAGATTTCTTGCCGAGGCAGGCGCCGATTTTGTCAAGGTCGGCATCGGCGGCGGAAGCATATGCATAACCCGCGAGACCAAGGGCATCGGCCGCGGTCAGGCGACCGCGGTTATAGAGGTCGCCGAAGCGCGGGACGAGTATTTCAAAGAGACGGGAATTTATGTTCCCATATGCTCGGACGGCGGAATTGTACTCGACCACCACATCACTTTGGCGCTTGCGATGGGCTGCGACTTCTGTATGCTGGGCAGATATTTTGCCAGATTTGACGAGAGTCCGACCAACAAGGTCATGGTCAACGGAACCTATATGAAGGAATACTGGGGCGAGGGCAGCGCCAGAGCAAGGAACTGGCAGCGCTACGACCTCGGCGGCGACAAAAAGCTGTCGTTTGTCGAGGGCGTTGACTGCTACGTCCCATACGCCGGCTCCCTGCATGACAATATTGTCACGACCCTCAGCAAGGTGCGCTCCACGATGTGCAACTGCGGCGCGCTCAGTATTCCGGAGTTCCAGAACAAGGCGAAGCTCACACTTGTGAGCAGTGTGTCGATCATCGAGGGCGGCGCTCATGACGTTGTTGTTAAGGACAATGTGAACCATGAGTAGAGATGAGATATAAATATATATTTTTTGATTTGGACGGCACGCTGACCGACTCAAAAGAGGGAATTATAAATTCAATAAAATACGCTTTGGACAGTATCGGTGCGCCGATGCCGGAAGGCGACGCGATAATGAGGTTTTTGGGTCCGCCGCTTATATATTCGTTCCGTGAATTCTGCGGTCTGGACGAAGCACGGGCTGCCGAGGCGGTCGAAAAATATCGGGAGCGGTTCGCGGACATCGGGATTTTCGAGAACCGGGTCTATGACGGTGTGTACGATATGTTAAAAGAGCTTACGGGCGGCGGACGCGTTCCGGTTCTGGCAACGTCAAAGCCGAGGGTCTATGCGGAGCGTATCATGACCAAGTTCCGTCTGCGCCCGTATTTTAAGCTGCTGTGCGGCTCCGAACTTGACGGAACGCGGAACGAAAAATACGAGGTCATCGAGTACGCTCTCAAAAAACTGGGCTGTCCCAAGGAAAAGGTAATAATGGTGGGCGACCGGGAACAGGACATTCTCGGAGCAAAGAAATGCGGCGTCGCGTCATGCGGCGCCGGGTACGGATATGCCGCCCCCGGCGAGCTTGAAGCCGCCGGCGCCGGCTATATCGCAAACACCGTTGATGAGCTTACCTCATATCTTATGAAGTAAGCTGAATATCAGGAGGTCGGTCATTTTAAAACCGACTCGTTCCAGCGGAACACAGTCACATTTCTTAAATATTCGGCGCCGCGTATGCAGCAGCCGAATTTTTTATACCATTCGGGACAGTGCGTTTTAATATAGCATTTTACCGCTTTCGCGGCGCAGCTGTTTTTACCGAGGGGCGATGCGGCGCAGAGCTGAACTCCGGGCGGGCTGGAGTGAAGCAGAATAAGACTGCCGTCGCGGCACTGTGAGACCGCTATATATACGTGACCGTTTCCCGATACGATGTCGCCCGGCATAAAGCACGACGTATTTTTAATGAGTTTGCCAAGCCCCATCTCGGCGAAAAGAGCTGCCTGGTCATCGGCTTTGACGACATAGTCCCCGCTGCCCAGATAGTTTTCCATGACCCAGCCGACATAACCGCTGCAGTCAAGACCGTGTTCTTTTTCAAATTTGTGCTGTTTAAAGTCATAGTCCGACGCGCTTTTAAGAAAGAACTCCTCCCACTTCGGGTTCAGTCCTATTCGGTGAAGGTCGCCGCTTCCTTCCCAGCCTCCGCCCCATATATACATGGTACGGTGGGTCGGAAGCAGCGCGGTTTTTAAAAATCCGGCGATACTTTTTGTTTCCATAATAAAAACACCCCGCAAATCAAGTATACTTTAATATACGGCGCAGGGTGCTTTTATGCTACTTGTTTTCAATAGCCATTATTTTGTCGACCCGTCTTTGATGTCTGCCTCCCAGATGCTCCGACTTAAGGTAAGCGTCAACGATCTCAAGCGCCAGACCCGGTCCGGTTATCCGCTCGCCCAAGCATATTATCTGGGCGTCGTTATGCTGCTTCGCCATTTTCGCGGAGAACACATCGGTGGTGTGCGCGGCGCGTATGCCCTTTACCTTGTTGGCGGCAATGCTCACGCCGATACCCGTGCCGCAAATCAGTATGCCCTTGCTGCACTCGCCCGATACAATTGCTTTCGCCACTGTTTCGGCAATGTCGGGATAGTCCATCGGCACATCCTTTTGGGTCCCGAAATCCTTGAATTCATAGCCGTTTTGCTCCAAATATTCTTTTATAACATCCTTAAGAACAACACCGCCGTGATCGCTGCCTATCGCAATCATAATAATACCTCCCAAATATCAATGTTTGTTTTCCGAAAAAATTATAACACAAAAAATCCTTGCGAACAAGGGGCAATTTAAAGTTGTGCATAAATTTAACGGCGGAAGCGCACTTGAAGGATCGGATTTTTTATGATATACTGTCAGCATATATTATTAAATCATGATAAAAAGCGGGAGGCGGTTAAATGTCGGAAAAAATACTTGTTGTAGACGACGAGCCGGAGATTGCCGACCTGATAGAGGTATATCTCAAAAACGAAGATTATATTATTTATAAGTTTTATACGGCAAAAGAAGCCGCCGCCTGCATTGAAAGCGTTGAGCTTGATCTTGCGATATTGGATATAATGCTTCCGGACTCCGACGGTTTTTCGCTGTGCCGCAAAATAAGAGAAAATCACACATATCCGATAATCATGCTGACGGCAAAGGACTCCGAAACCGACAAAATTACCGGACTGACGCTGGGTGCGGATGATTACGTTACAAAGCCGTTCCGTCCGCTTGAGCTGGCGGCGAGGGTAAAGGCGCAGCTGAGGCGGTACAAGAAATATAATACCGTTCATGAGGGCGGCTCAAACGACGTGCTTTCTCATCTTGACCTGGAATTGAACGTAAAGACTCATGAATGTCTTTTGGGCGGCAAAAAAATTGCGCTTACGCCTACCGAATTCGATATTCTGCGTATTCTGCTTAAACAAAAAGGCAGCGCGGTCAGTTCGGAAAGTTTGTTTCATGAGATATGGCGGGACGAGTATTACAGCAAAAGCAACAACACGATAACCGTTCATATAAGACACCTGCGCGAAAAGCTTAATGACAGTCTTGAAGATCCCAAATATATAAAAACGATATGGGGAGTGGGATATAAAATTGAAAACTAAAAGCAATTTGAGTGAATATGCTCAGCTTAAGACAAAACTTTATGTTCGTCTGATCGGCATCGCGTTTACGGCTTTCTGCGTGATATTTGTGTTTTACCTTCTCGTTTGGCACAACCGCGGCGGCGACTTGCTGGTCTCCGCGCTCGTGCGCGTATTTGATATGAGATACGAGGACGCGTACCGTATATATCAGCATTGGTTCCGAAACTGCACCGATGTGATTTGGATAGGCGCCGTAACGGTCGTGTTTTTTGTTCTGCTTCGCTCGGTCCTCGGCTGGTTCACAAAGTATTTTGATATGATAAACCGAGGCATCGACGCGCTGCTTTCCGATGAGAAAATAGAGCTGCCGCCCGAAATGTCGGCTGCGGAGCGTAAACTGACAGCCGTTCAGTCCGAACTGAAACAGCGCGCTCTGGCTGCGGAGCTTGCAAACAGGCGCAAAAACGAGCTGGTGATGTATTTGGCGCATGATATACGCACTCCTTTGACGTCGGTCATCGGATATCTCAGTTTAATGGCGGAAGCGCCGGATATGCCTGCGGAGCAAAGAGCGAAATACGTAAATATCACGCTCGAAAAGGCAAACAGGCTGGAAAACATGATAAATGAATTTTTTGAAATAACGCGTTATAATATGCAAAGTATCAGCGTCAGCAAGGAGATCACGGATCTCTACTATATGCTGGTGCAGATCTCGGACGAGCTTTCGCCTGCGTTGTCCGAAAACGGGAACACGGTCATTATCAAGGCGGATGAAAATATTACCGTTTTCGGCGATCCCGACAAGCTCGCGAGAGTGTTTAACAACGTTTTGAAAAACGCGGCGGCGTACAGCTATAAAGATACCGAGATAGTTATATCCGCTTTTGAGACCGGTAGCCAAACGGTTATTTCCTTTGAAAACAAGGGAAAGACAATACCGGAGGATAAGCTGCCGGCTTTGTTTGAAAAGTTTTATAGGTTGGACGACGCCCGCGCCTCTGACACGGGAGGTGCGGGATTGGGTCTTGCTATCGCGAAAGAGATAGTGACGCTCCACGGCGGAACTGTCAGCGCCCGCAGCAGCGGCGATACAATTGTGATTACGATTGCTCTGCCAAAAAAATGTTAAGAGTCCGGCTGCGGCTTAGGATTTTCTTAAGAAATTCTCAATTAAATATTAAAGTATAAAAAGTCTTTGTCTGCTATAATTGACAGCGAACAAAGACTTTTTGAAATGAGGATTTAATCATGAGAAAACATTTTAAGACGCGAATAACTGCGTATGCAGCCGTTTTGTGCGCCGCTGCCGTTTTGCTTGTTATATTGCTGCGCGCGACTGATAATAATTTTTTAAATCATTTAAAAACAAAGGCGTCGCTGCTGCTTGACCCTATAGATATAAGCGCGGTTTCGTCAGATGACGACGACTGGCAGCTTATGCTTGTAAACGCCGAAAACCCCTTGCCCGAAGGCTATGCGCCGGAACTTACGGAACTGTCAAACGGTCACAAAGTTGACAAGCGCGTTTATCCGTCCCTTCAAAAGATGTTTGACGACGCGAGAAGCGAGGGCATCCGCCCGATGATATCTTCGTCGTACCGCACAAGCGCGCAGCAGCAGGCGGAGCTTGATGAAAAGACGGAAGAATATATAAGGCAGGGCTACAGTCCGAGCCGTGCGCTTGAGATTGCAAAGACATGGGCTGCTGTTCCGGGCAGGAGCGAACACCAAACGGGGCTGGCGCTGGATATTACCACCGCGGACGCTTCGGTCCAGGCGGCGGAGACTGTTTGGAAGTGGCTGGGCGAAAACTCATATAAATACGGATTTATACTTAGGTATCCGCAAGACAAGACCGATATAACCGGAATAAGCAATGAACCGTGGCATTTCAGATATGTGGGAAAAGCCGCCGCCGAGGAAATACACAAGCGGGGTCTGTGCCTTGAGGAATATCTTAAAATTATACGGTAAGAATAGGCTTTTTTAAAACGCGGAAAAATTTTATTGACAAAAATAAATATGTAGTGTATAATATTATAACAGTTCAGATTAGACGAGATTAGGTATTGCGAGATCAGATGAGACGAGTGGGCTGGAATAGTGCCCGAATAAAAAGCGGAACTGTTATTTTTGACGTGCCGCGCCATGAATATCTGAATACTTAGTTGGTCTACTCTAATAAATTACGAGGAGGCTTTTTTAATGTTTTATCCAACCTTTGAGCAGGTCGAGGAATACGCCCGCGAGGGCTATAACCTGATACCTGTGACGCTTTCGGTCTTTGCGGATATGGACACCCCGATTTCGGCGTTCCGCAAACTGGAGACCGAAAAGTACTGCTTTCTGCTGGAGTCGGTTGAAGGCAGCGAGATGACAAATCGTTATTCGTTTATCGGCAGAAATCCGTTTTTAACGTTTAAAAGCTGCGGGGACCGTGCCGAGATCACAGACTATAACGGCGTTGTCACCGAGCGGAAGGGAAATCCGCTTGAGATTTTAAACGAGTACTCCGAGAAGTACAAGTCGCCGGTGATAGACGGTCTGCCGTCGTTTTGCGGCGGCGCGGTCGGATGTTTTGCATACGATCTGGTCAGGCTTACCGAAAAACTGCCTGATCCGCCGGAGGACGACCTTGACCAGCCGGATATGCACTTTATGTTCACCGATGAGATCATAGCCTTTGACAATAAGGCGAAAAAGCTGATACTTATGGTAAACATCCACCCCGGCGACAATATGCGCTTCAGATACGACCGGGCGGTAGCTCGGCTAATGGAAATCAGAAGCGAGCTTGCCGCGCCGCTGGACCTGCCGCCGGCTTCGGGCAACGGTTACCGCGGTTCGGGCAAGCCCAAAAGCAACATCACAAAGGAGCAGTTTTGCGACAATGTGATAAAAGCCAAGGAGTATATCAAAAACGGAGACATATTCCAGGTGGTGCTGTCGCAAAGGTTTGAGATAGACAATTACAGCGACCCGTTTAACGCCTATCGGGCTATAAGAGTAATAAACCCGTCGCCGTATATGTATTACCTGAAGTTCGACAGCTGCCAGATCGCCGGAGCCTCTCCGGAAATGCTGGTTAGGGTGGAGGACGGTGTTGTATCAAACAGTCCGATTGCCGGCAGCAGACCCAGAGGCAGAACGCCGGACGAGGATAAACGTAACGAACTCGACCTGATCGCGGACCCCAAAGAGAACGCCGAGCATATTATGCTGGTTGATTTGGGCAGGAACGACGTGGGCAAGGTCTCGGAGTTTGGCAGCGTCAAAGTCACTCGGCTTAAGTATATCCAAAGGTTTTCCCACATAATGCATATGACGTCGGACGTTCAGGGAAGGCTGAGGTCCGACAAGACAGCCTTTGACGCGCTAAAGGCTGTGCTTCCGGCAGGAACTTTGTCCGGCGCGCCGAAGATACGCGCCATGGAGATCATTGACGAGCTTGAGACCCGAAAGCGCGGCTTTTACGGCGGAGCGATAGGCTATATCGGATTCAGCGGCAGCCTGGACTCCTGTATAACCATAAGAACGGCGCTGTTTAAGGACAACAAAGCATATGTCCAGGCGGGAGCGGGAATTGTGTACGACTCGGTCCCTGAAACCGAGTACACCGAGACAGTGAACAAGGCTATGGCTATGATCAAGGCGATAGAAAGGGCGGGTGATCTTTAATGAATATTATTATAGACAACTACGACTCGTTCACATATAACCTTTATCAGTATATCGGCGAGATCGACTCCAATATAGAGGTCTTTCGCAACGATGAGATCACAGTCGATGAAATTAGGGATAAAAACCCTGAGCATATAATAATCTCGCCCGGACCCAAATATCCTAAGGACGCGGGAATATGCATCGAGCTGATAAAGCGGCTTTATACCGAGTACTCGATCCTGGGCGTGTGCCTCGGTCATCAGTCAATAGGCGAGGCTATGGGCGGAAGAACCGTTCACGCGCCCAAGCTGATGCACGGCAAGGCGGACACGGCGAAAATTCTTGATAAAAATTCGCCGATATTTGCCGGTATCGACGGCGATGAGATCGAGGTCGGCAGGTATCACTCGCTGGTCACCGATGAAGGCAGCCTGCCGGACTGCATGAAGGTGACCGCCAAAACAGCAGACGGCTCGGTTATGGCAATCGAGCATAAGGAATATCCGCTTTACGGGCTTCAGTTCCACCCCGAATCGGTCCTGACGCCGGACGGCATGACAATGTTAAAAAATTTTTTAAATATATAGGAGTTGAAAATTATGCTTACACAATACATAAGAAAGATAACAGACGGAAACGACCTCACGTTTGACGAGGCGAAAACCGCAATGGACGCGGTGCTGGACGGCGGAGCGACCCCTGTGCAGATCAGCGCGTACCTTACCGCTCTGAGGATGAAGGGCGAGACTATCGACGAGATAAGCGGCAGCGCGGCAATGATGAACAGCAAGGCGTCATTCATTACGCCGGACGTTCCCGATTACGTTGACTGCGTCGGCACCGGCGGCGACGGCACAAACACATTTAATATTTCAACCACTGCGGCTTTCGTTATCGCAGGTTCCGGCGCCAAGACCGCCAAGCACGGCAACCGCGCGGTTTCCAGCAAGTGCGGCAGCGCGGATGTGCTGGAGGGCTTGGGCGTCAACATTATGATAACGCCGGAGCAGGTCAAAGAGTGCGTTGAAAAAATCGGTATAGGCTTTATGTTTGCCAGAACCATGCATCCGTGTATGAAAACCGTGTCGGGAGTCCGGGGCGAGATCAAGATAAGGACACTGTTCAATATCTTAGGTCCTCTGTCCAACCCCTCAAACGCCAAGCATCAGGTGATCGGCGTGTTTGATGAGAACCTTACACATCCGATTGCCGAGGCTATGATGAATTTGGGCGTGACATCGGGTATGTCGGTATGCGGCTGCGATAACGGAATGGATGAACTGTCGATAATCGGCAAGACAAAAATTTCGGAAATAAAGGACGGCAAGGTTATCGATTATTACCTGAGTCCCGAAGACGTGGGGCTTAAGACCGCATCAGAGGATGATATCAAGGGCGGCGATGTTAAGGAAAACGTGGAGACTACATTGAGTATTTTAAAAGGCGAAAAGGGTCCGCGCCGCGATATAGTTGTGTTAAACGCAGGAGCTGCGATATACACCACAGGTCTTGCAAAGAGCATCGAGGAGGGCGTGCGTATGGCGGAAAAGGCTATAGACAGCGGCGCCGCTTTGGAGAAGCTAAATCAGCTGATCGAGATGACAAACGCATTTTAATTTGCGCGGCAGCCTGCCTCTCCCGTGGAGAGGTGTCAGCGGCTTTGCCGCTGACGGAGAGGGGAAATAACCACATGGATATATTGGAAAAAATAGTTACCAAAAAGAAAATTTATCTTGAAAACCAAAAGCAGAAGATAAGTTACAAAACTCTGCGTGAGAATACCGAAAAATCCTTCGGCTCCCGTAAGGTCATCAGCTTTTATAACGCGCTTAAGGACTATGACAAGATCTCGATTATCGCCGAGGTCAAGAAGGCGTCTCCCTCCAAAGGACTTATACGCCCCGACCTTGACCATATGGACGTGGCGCGGGAATATTTAAAATCGGACGTGCAGGCGATGTCCGTCCTGACCGAAACAGACTTCTTCCTTGGCAAGCCGGAATTCCTGTCGGATATCAGCAGGATCTCGGACAAGCCGCTTCTGCGGAAGGATTTCGTGATAGACGACTACCAGATATACGAGGCGAGCGGGCTTGGTGCTTCGGCAATACTGCTTATCGCAGCAATGCTTGACGACAAGACCATGGGCGGGTTTATGAATAC
>CANQKP010000033.1 GCA_947624495.1 uncultured Monoglobus sp.
TGGCGGATTATCTTGTTAAGAAGGGTCTGCCTTTCCGCGACGCTCACGGCGTTGTGGGAAGAATGGTCGCCTACTGTTTGGAGAACGATAAGGTGATCGACGCGCTGACCATGGACGAGTTTAAGAGCTTTTCGGAGCTGTTCGGCGAAGATGTGTATGACGCGATCTCTCTTGAGACCTGCGTCAACCAGAGAAAGCTGACCGGCGGACCGGCAATGGAAACCGTGAAGGCATTGATAGAAAAATATAAAAATTAATATAAAAAGGAGATTGATTGAAATGAAGCTTTTTATTGACACAGCCATAGTTGACGAGATCAGAGAGGTCAATGATATGGGCGTTATCTGCGGTGTTACGACAAATCCGTCGCTCATCGCGAAGTCGGGCAGAAAATTTGAGGATGTTGTAAAAGAGATCAC
This sequence comes from uncultured Monoglobus sp., assembly GCA_947624495.1. GTDB lineage: Bacteria > Bacillota > Clostridia > Monoglobales > Monoglobaceae > Monoglobus. The sequence goes on from CANQKP010000033.1 coordinate 420, forward strand.
ACAGATCGTCGACGGTCCTATCAGCGCCGAGGTTACGGCAAAGGATCCCGATGAGATGGTTAAGCAGGCTATTCCTCTCACAAAGATCCATAAGAACATCATCATAAAAATTCCTTTCAACAAAGAAGGACTCATGGCGTGCAAAAAGATGACCGAAAAGGGCATCAAGACAAACGTTACGCTGATATTCTCGGCGGCTCAGGCTCTGCTTGCGGCAAAGGCGGGCGCTACATACGTAAGTCCCTTCCTGGGCAGACTTGACGACGTTGGCACAAACGGCATGAACCTTATTGAGGAAATCGTTGAAGTGTTTGCGAACGACCCCGATATCAAGACCGAGATCATCGCCGCTTCGTGCAGAAACCCCATTCACGTAATTGACGCGGCAAGAGTGGGCTGCGACATCGCGACAGTTCCCTACGGAGTAATTATGCAGATGCTTAACCATCCGCTGACCGACATAGGAATTGCCAGATTTGACGCTGACTGGGCGACTGTTCCCAAGGAATAATAAATAAGCGCGGGGTCCCGAACAGTCGGGACCCCTGTTTTACGGAACAGCGAATGATGATAGCGATATTGACATTGCTGTTATATGCGCACTAAATCTTAAGAACAGGCATTGAGGTGTAATTAAACTTTTTGGGAAATTGTCGAAAATTTATTTTCGAGCTTGATTTTTAAAGTAAAAATGCCGCTGTTGAAAGCGGTGGCAACCTCGCCGTTATATTTTTCGGCGATGGTTTTGATGCTTTTAAGACCGTAGCCGTGGCTGAGTTTATCGCCCTTTGTGGTTCTGCCGTACTCGATTTCAATCGGCTCTGAAAAGTTTTCAATGCAGATTTTCAAATATTTCTCATCGGCTGTTATGCTTGTCGTTATACATTTCCGCTCAAAGTTTTTCTGAGCTTCGATCGCGTTGTCAAGCGCGTTTCTGAGCAGCGCGGTTATATCCACTCCGCTGATTTTTATATCCGAAAATATAATGGGCTTCACTAAATATTTGATGTCATAGGCGCCGGCTATTCTGCCCTCGATATTGAGTATCGAGTCCATGGCGGAGTTCCCGGTATATGTGACCGAGACCGCGTCCCGGATTGTCCTCTCAAGCTCATTTGTATATTTAATCACGTTCTCGTTTTCACTGCCCTTTACCATTTCACGGATTGTTGACATATGCTTCAGGATGTCATGCTTTAATATTCTGAGATTATTTTCGTTTGCCTTAAGTATCTTATAATTCTCCTGATTGTTCTTGATAACCTGCTCGGCTTCACGCAGATGCTGAAGCTGAATATTTTTGTCCATTGCGCGGTCGCAAACGATATAAACAACGCAGTTTGTAACAATTAAAACAAATCCAAGAATTAAAAACGAGAGAATGGCACCGCTCTCCAGTTCACTGTTTAGTGCGATGTAGTTGAATAACGCGAAATAGGCGCAGGTGAAAATCGGCAGGAGCAAAAGCAGCAGCATTTCCTGCGTTTTATATGTGTACTTTCTGCTTTCGGAAAATCTTTTTAATATAATAATCGCAGCAAAGTACAGCATTTTTGATATCATGGTAAACAGCAGCTGCGAGCCGGTTTTGTAAAAAAAGTAAAACCGCTGCTCATGTGATATTTCCACGTTTGATATAATAGACGCGGCCAAATCACTGAACATCATAAACACTGTAAGTAGAATAACCCTTAACAAAACACTTTTTGCGGTTTCGTCAAATCCGATATATAATACCAAAAAGGTAAATATAACAAAGCCTAAAAGGTTAATTGTCGGATAATTCAAAAGACATATAATAAAATACAGAAAGTAGCCCGCGGCAATAATACTGTTGCTTATAAGTCTTGATTTTCTGTAACGCATAGTGGAATTGGAGTAATAAATGAGCAATAAACATTCTGTCAATATATAAAGCGCTGTATAAGCCTTATCGATAATTAAATTAATCATATTACCATGCTCGCCGCTTTAGAAAATCCCTGATAATACCGTTCAGAATGCGGCAAAACAATTCACCACGCTTTCTTATTTTATAAGCTCCTTTATACTATTCTTATAGCTCCTGCCTATGGTAATTTCAGAACCGCCGGGCAGGAATATTTTGTTGTTTTTGATTTGTTTTATCATTTTTTGGTTTACAATAAAGCTGCGGCTCACGCGGACGAAGCCGTGTCTCAGGTTTTTCATCAGATTATCCATTGTGATGTACCAATAATATGTGCTTCCGTCGGTCATGTGGATTTCTGCGGTATGGTCAACCATTTCAATATACAAAATGTCGCCGGTGGCGATGTAACTCGCGCCCCTTTTGTAGCTTACGGTCAGTATATCGTGAAGAGAGTAATATTCATCAAGAGCTGCGTCAACCTGTTTTTTGATAAATTCCGGAGGCTCCTCTTTGAGAATATATCTAAACGCCCGATACTCGAATGACTGTTTCATGTATTCGGAATAATTTGTAAAAAATGCGATTATGCAGTCCTTGTTAATATTAAGTATATGCTGCGCGGAGTCAAAGCCGGATTTGTCGCCAAAACGCATATCAAGAAAAGCCACATCAATCTTTTCGCAATACTCCTTGAGCAGCTCAAAAGATGTGAACGTGACAATATCAATATCCGGATGACCCTTAAAGTATTCGGTAAGACTATCAATAGCGCTTTGTTCATCGTCACATATGGCTATGCGCATCTTTATTCCTCCATAAAAGTATTTTAACATATTGTATCAACATTTGCAATATTTTCTCGCACGGTATAAACAGGGTCCCAAATCGATTGGAACCCCTGTTTAAGTTCATATATTATTCAGTCTCATCAGAGTTACAACAGCCTGTTCCTTTGTGTAATTGTTTTTCGGGGCGAAGCTGCCGCCCTCAAGACCGTTCATTACGCTGAGAGCCTGTGCCCTGTATACGCTGTCCTTTGCCCAGTCGGATATTGATGAGTCGTCGGCATATTTGGATGTACCGCCTGCGCCGGGTGATATGTTTAAATAATCCGCCATTCTCGCCAGTATTACCGCGGCTTCCTCACGCGTTATTTTATCGTTCGGCGCGAAAACACCGTCGCTCTTGCCGTTGATTATTCCGGCGTCCGCAAGAGCCTCGACTTCAGCGCTTTCAGTGTCGGTGAAGCTTGATTTACCGTCTGAAGTTATATTGTCTTTTAAAATCTGATAGGCGATTGTGCAAAAATCCAGTCTTGAAATATCGTCTTTGTAGCCTGTCTGTTGCTCATATGGCAGAATGTCGGTCTGTATCGCGCTGATTATGTCATTCAGCGCCCAGTCGGACGGCTTGTCTGCTCGGTTCATACAATCGGCGCGGGCTGTTCCGAGAGCCTTTTTTAAATCACTCTCATTATAGGCGCCACCGTTTTCTTTTAATAAATCAGCGTTATCAACCTGTATGGTAAGCCCGTCAAGCGGCAGTCCGCTTACCGAATACTCGCTGCCCTCTCTTTTCATGGTTTCAATAATCTCGTCAATTCCCGCGTATTTATCGGTTAAGCCCTCTGTCATGCTGATTGCCGTGGATGTCTCGCTAAGTCCGTTTGAATAAAGCATAAAATAATTTGTTTTAGCCAGTTCGTCCGGATACAAATACGGTTTTATTTTGTCCCATGAAGCCTGCGCGTTATCAGTAACGGGCAGATTGCCCGAAGCTTCGGGCAATCTTATCGAAGGAACATATTCATCGCCCTTTTTCTCGATAATCAAATCTTGTGAAGGAGTCTCGTCAAACCGTATAAGCGTTCCGTTTTTCACTTCATACGCCTCAATTCCGCTTCTGTATGGACTTATTGTGACTGTGTAACCGGTCTGACCGCGGTCGGCGGTATAACTGTTTCCGTTTATGGTATCATTCCATATATAGGTTTCTATACTTTCATAAACGTTATGTTCGGGCTCGCCGAACAATGTTGTCAAAGCATCGGATATTTCTTCAAAAGAAACTTCGGTATCGGTATATCGAATTTCGCAGTTGTCCACTATGTCTCCCGAAAAACCGGGTATAAAAACTAAATTAACGGGCTTGTTCATATTAAGCATTTTAACCTGTGCTTCATATATGATAGTCGAGCCTGAGGGAACAGGGTTAAATTCGATGCCGAGACCCTTTGCAAACTCTGTGACGGGTTTACCGAATGGCAGACGGATATCCGGCGATACTGTGTACTCCGCGGCATCCGCAAAAACCGCGCTTATCGAATATGATAATATCAGCATAACACTTAAAACTACACATAATAATTTTTTCATAAAAATCTCCCCGTTCATTTTAATTTCGATATTTGCCTAAGCGGCTTAATATGGTGGATTATAGCACAAAACACCACTCTGTCAATATTAATATCGTGAAACGCGTTTTAATATCGCAGAATACATATTTTCTATTACACAGAAACTAAAAATTTTTCTAAAATAGGTTTGACTTATTTTGCAAATTGGTGTAAAATATAGTAGTATGATTTTAACCTGTCGGAAAGAGGTACTTAAATATGAAGAAGATAATATCGGGAATTGCCGCGCTTATTATGGCAGTTGCCGTTTTTGCCGGCGGAACAGTTTACGCCGACGATAATAATCATGTGACGGTCTACGTTAACGATGCCGATCTTGGACATGAAACCAATCCCATAATAATAAACAGCAGGGTCATGGTGCCGATGCGCGCTATTTTTGAGGCGCTCGGCGCAGCAGTTACGTGGGACCAGGGTACAAGAACCGCTATCGGCGTAAAGGATGGCGTTTCGGTCAGTCTTTCGATAGGCAGCAAGACGATGTATGTCGGTGATAAAGCTGTGCCGCTTGACTCGGAGCCTATACTTAAGGACGACAAGACTTTCATGCCGCTCAGAGCGATCTCTGAGGCGTACGGCTACGAGGTCAACTGGGATAACGCGACAAAGTCCGCCTATATCGGCTCCCATGCGCGGCTTGACGGGCTTAAGAGCAAGGTCGCGGCAATGACTCTTGACGAGAAGATATATCAGATGATGATAGTAACGCCCGAAAGCATAACCGGAGTGGAGCAGGCGGTATCCGCAGGCGAGACGACGAAGAACGCGCTGGCGCAGTACCCGGTCGGCGGTATTATATATTTTTCAAAGAATATCGAGAGCGCGGATCAGATAAAGCAGATGACCGCGAACACCCAAAGTTATTCCAAAATCCCGCTGTTTATCGCAGTGGACGAGGAGGGCGGTACGGTGTCGAGACTCGGAAAGGCCGGTATCGGATTTCCGGAGATGCCGCCTATGCGTGATATCGGCGACAGCGGTGATCCGAACAAGGCGGCGGAGATCGGCGGAACTCTGGGTGAAAACTTAAAGGCGTACGGTTTTAATCTTGTCAAGATTAAAGGCGTACGGTTTTAATCTTGACTTTGCGCCGGATGCGGACGTCGCAATAATCAATAATTCGTCTATCGGCAGCCGATCGTTTGGCAGCGACCCTGCTCTTGCCGCGTCAATGGTAAGAGCCGAGATCGAAGCTATGCAGAGCAAAGGCGTCAGCGCCTGCGCCAAGCATTTTCCGGGTCTTGGCTCGTCTGCGGGAGACACTCACAACGGATTTGTTATGACAAGAAGGACCCTTGAACAGCACCAAAGCTGCGAGTTCATTCCGTTCAGCGCCGCCGCAGGGTGCGATGCTGATTTTACAATGGTGGGTCACATTTCGGTTCCGGAAATCACAGGAAGCGATATTCCCGCTTCAATGTCGTCTATGATGATCTCAATGCTCAGAAACGATGTCGGGTTCAGCGGCGTTGTAACCACGGACGCTCTTAATATGGGCGCGATCATAAACATTTACACCACATCCGAGGCGTGCGTTGCGGCGGTTAAGGCGGGGGCGGATATTCTGCTCATGCCTTCGGATGTGAACGAAGCGCATTACGCGGTTGGCGTCGCGGTCTCAAACGGCGAGATCTCAAACGAGCGGATCGATGAAAGCGTGATGAGAATTCTGGATGTTAAATTGACAAGAGGATTGATCAGCATTGAATAATCAGTATATTTTGGGCAATATTGTCGATAAGTATAAGATTATTGATATGTTTTGTAACAAAAATGTAAATCAGATAAAAAACTCTTGTAATTTCAGGCGATTTCTGGTATAATCAATGTGGTTTATTGTATGTGCTTTAGCGAGGTGAATATTATGACCGAAAATACAAAGCGAAAGATCCTGATAGTTGATGATGTTAAACAGAACAGAATTATTCTGTCGGGAATACTGAAAGATAAATATACTGTTGTTGAAGCCGCGGACGGTGACGAATGCCTCGAAAAACTCCGCACCGACAGCGAAATTGTTCTTGTACTGCTGGATCTGGTAATGCCGAGAGTCAGCGGTTTTGACGTGCTTAAAGAGATGTCGTTTGACGAGGAACTCATGCACAAGGCTGTTATTGTAACAACCGGCGACACTGCCGAGGATCTTGAGGTCAAGGCTTTAAGAGGCGGCGCCATAGATTATCTTGAAAAGCCGTATCAGCCCAAGGTTGTAAGAAGCCGCGTTGACAACGTTGTCAATCGGGTTATAATTGAGGGTGAAATTCTTGAAAACAAGCTCAGCCGCGCAAACGAGCAGCTGTTCGCCATAATGAACCTTATGCCGGACGGAATGGCTGTGTTTAATTATAACGAGCTGGACGGTACACTCTCCGTTGAGCATTGCAATAAGTATGTTATGGAAATGGTTGACGTTGACGATGACATTGAAAATGCATCCGGAACGGTATGCAAAAGCTTTGACGACTTTCTCGGCTATACTTACCCTGATGATCTGGAAGCCGTTAAAGAAAAAATGTTTGAGTGCATGAGGAGTTCTCAGCCTGTCAACTGCCGTTTCCGTATCGTTGCGGGCAGCGGACTTAAGTGGGTCCGTATGTCGATGCTCGCTTTCAGAAAGAAACATATATGCAGGTTCCACCTGCTTCTTTCAGACATAACACCCGAAGTGGAGAAAGAGCAGCAAATCGCCAAAGCTCTTACCGACCTTGAATATGCAGCTCGGCATGACAATCTGACAAAGCTTTATAAGCGCTCCACTTTTTGCTCGGAGACCGAAAAGTTTCTTGAGCGGCATAATGATACAAAATTCATAATCGCGATATTTGATATAAAGAACTTTAAGGTTGTGAACGAGCTTTTCGGCAACAAAGCGGGTGACGATATTCTTCGTTTGATAGCCTCAAAGATCAAGGACATTGTTGAACCTAACGGCGTGTACGGCAGGTGGGAGTCTGACAGATTTGTTATCTGTGTCCCCAAGGATATGTATGACGCGCATGATATAATTGATGAACTGAGCGGTATGCTAAGCGAGGTCGGAATAATCGACTATAACCTGAAAATATTTGCCGGAGTATACGATGTGGGCATGGAGGGCGATGTCCCCGTTGCCCAGATGTGCGACCGCGCGAACATTGCGTCCAAGAACGCTAAGCAGGATTATGTGGGCAGAGTTTCCCACTATGACGCAAAGATGCGCCAGGCGATAATGGAAGAGGAAGCCATTTTGAGCGAGATGGAAAACGCGCTCAAGAACGGACAGTTCAAGGTCGTGTACCAGCCTATATTCAGCATTGCTTCGCGAAAGCCGGTTTCAGCCGAGGCGCTTGTGCGCTGGATACATCCGGTCAACGGTATTGTGCCGCCCAACAAGTTTATTTCGATTTTTGAGAATAACAAGTTTATCACGCTTCTTGACTGGTATGTTCTTGAGGAGGTCTGCAAGTTCCAGCGCAGGCGCATGGACAGCGGACTCAGCATGATACCGATCTCGGTCAACTTCTCAAGGCTCGACTGCTTTAAGCCGATGATTTGCGAGAATGTTTTGGGGCTTGTGAAGAGCTACGGTCTGAGTCCCGAATATATCAAAATTGAGATCACCGAGACGGCCTACACGGTTGATAAGGAACAAATCATTTCCGTGACCAACAAGTTCCGCAACTACGGCTTTAAGGTGCTTATGGACGATTTCGGCAGCGGTTATTCATCGCTTAACATTCTTAAGGATGTTAATCTTGATGTGCTTAAGATAGACAAAAAGTTTATTGATGATATTGAGTTTTCCGACAAGGGCTGCGCCATTGTCTCAAACGTGGTGAACATGACAAAAATGATCGGTATGGATGTTATTGCCGAGGGCGTTGAAAATCAATACCAGATCGATTTTCTTGAGAAAATCGGCTGTGACACCATTCAGGGATATTATTTCTCAAAGCCTTTGTTTGAGAACGATTTTAATGAAGTAGTTAATTTTTAATCAAAAAGGCGGAGAACTATCTTCGCCTTTTTTGAAAGGGAGTGTTTTTGATGCGCAGAGCTTTTCGCGTTTTATCCGCTTTTATAGCTGCACTTGCGGTGCTGCTGGAGGCTCTGACGGTAAGCGCAGTCGGCACCGGTACTCCGCTGCCTTTGACGCCGGATGAGGCGAATTATGTCTCGACCCACAAATCTGTTAAGATCGGATATGTGCAGGACAGGACACCCGTATCGTTCACAGACGACTCAGGAGAGTTTGCCGGAATATCCCGTTATATATTTGATTATGTCAGCGAGCTTTGCGGCATCGAGTTTGAATATGTGCCGCTCCCCGCGGGAGATGTCACATATGACTATCTTTTGGGCGAAGGGCTCGATCTTGTTTCCAGCGTTGAGTATAATAAAGAGAACCTTAACGCCAGAGGCATTTTGATCAGCGCTCCTTACCTTTCAAGCCAGAAAGTGGTCGTTGCGCGGGACGGACTGAATTTCAGCTATGACGCGAATTTGACGATTGCAATATCCACTGGGTCTCAAACGCTGCGCAAGGTGCTCGGCGCCGCGTATCCGAATTTTAGCCTCGTTGATTATCCGAGTACCGCCGCCTGCTTTGACGCGGTGAATTCCGGCGAGGCGGATCTTATGATACAAAATCAGTATGTGGCTGAATACTGGCTGGCAAAGCCGATTTACGAAAAGCTTAAGGTCATCCCCGTGCTCGGTCTTGAAGATCAGCTTTGCTTTTCGGCGGTCGTGGCTTTCGGCGGAGGCGACGGCACATCGGAAGAGGACGGAAGAACCTTAATAAACATCCTCAACAAAGCAATAGGCGCCATGACGGAAGACGAAGTGGGGATTTTCACAATACAGGGAATTATGGATAACCAGTACAGGTTCAACGTTTCTGATTTCATGTACCGTTATCGTTACGCTGTGACCGGATTGGCAATTACGCTGTTTATTATTCTGATTTTAATGTTTTTGCTGATACGTCTTTATATACGCTACAGCGAGAACAAAGCGGATGCCAAAGTCAGAAGCGGTTTTTTGTCATCTATGAGTCATGAAATACGGACGCCGCTTAACGGTCTTATCGGGCTTAATCACCTTATGGCGCAGAATATTGGCGATGAGAGCAGGCTTAAAAACTATCTGCGTCAGTCAGATGTGACCGCGAATTATCTTTTGTCATTGATGAACGATATGCTGGATATGTCAAATCTCCAGACCGGGAACCTTACCCTTAAATCGGAGCCGGTAGACCTTGAGCTGGTTCTGGGAACGGTAGGATCGATAGCTGAAAACGCTATGTCCGAGAAAAACATTACATACATCGAGGAGCGCAAACTCACCGCACCGTATGTGCTTGGCGACAGCATACGAATTCAGCAGATACTGCTTAACTTGCTTGATAATGCGCGAAAGTTCACTCCAGCCGGCGGCAGCGTGACGCTCTCGGTGGAGCAGGAAACTAAAATGGACGGAAAGATCCTCACGACCGCCGTTGTTGCGGATAACGGACGCGGCATGAGCGAGGATTTCCAGAAACATATTTTTGAAACGTTTGCGCAGGAGCTTGATACCGTGTCAAAGGGGAACCAGGGCACAGGATTGGGACTTCCGATAAGCCGTCGTTTGGCTAAACTAATGGACGGTGAACTGAACTTCGTCAGTCAAAAAGGCGAGGGCAGCACGTTTGTGTTCACCTTTACTGCGCAGATGACGGAGCCTCCGAAAAAGGATAAGCCGGAGCTTAGACCCGTCTCAAACATCAAGCGGACAAGAGTATTGGTCGCGGAAGATAACGAGCTTAACGGCGAGATCATTCTTGAACTGCTGCGGGAGGACGGTTTTGAAGCTGACCTCGCGGAGGACGGCAAAAAAGCTCTTGAGATGTTTTCAAAATCGAAAAAAGGGACCTACGGCGTTATACTTATGGATCTGCTCATGCCGAAAATGGACGGTTTTGAAGCTGCCAAGGCAATACGGGCGCTTAAGAGACCCGACGCAAAGACGGTGCGGATATTTGCCTGCACCGCTAATTCCTCGGATGAGGACAGACGCAAGGCGAAAGCAAGCGGCATGGACGACTTTATAACAAAGCCGGTCGACGTTGACAAACTGCTTGAAAAAATCGGCGAATAGAATTTACGCTGCTGCGGCAAAGCGGTTTTACACCTGCTTTGCCGCAGCTTTTTGATTATCATTGACAAATGGTGATATTTATGATATAATGTACAAAAATTCGAAAATACTATCATGACAGAAAGTGGGAGAGTTATGAAAATCAAAACAAAAATCATGTGTTTTGCGGCTGCCGCGATATTGGCGGCGGCTTCAATTATGCCGGTAGGCGTTTTCGCCGAGACGGATATCGCGGATGCCGATGTTCGGGACCGCATCACGGCGCAGCGAATTTGGGAAGAGAATATGCAGTGCGGCAAAGAGGCTGCGGAAAACGCTTGGGCGGCAGGCGTACAAAATGAGAATTCAACCGCGGAAGCGGCGTCAGGATACAGCGACGTATATACGGTGGAAATCAACGCTGATAAGGCGGAGACTGTTCAGGGGCGCTCGGTGACCTTTTCCGGCAATGAGTTTGAATATGATTACAGTCATATGTTTAACACTCTGAGCGGAACGCTGGTGTTTAAAAACGGCGATTATGTCCGAACGGTCAATTATTCTCGGATAAATTTTGATTTACTGTATAAAGATTATGGAGATCCGGAATTCAACCTGTTAATTCCGAGAGAAATACCCGTGGGTGAATATGATGTGTCGGTTGACCTGTCTGATGTCAGCAGCGGCAGGATCTGCGGCGACTTTAAGCTTGTTATCTCAGAAAATCCCGACCCGCCCGCGGAGCTTAGAAATGTGTACGGAGAGGATAATGTAGAGGTAGGTTATAATGAGTATCTGCCGATCATAGCCAATAGCGGTGATATTTATTATATTGTTATGACCATGGACGATGAAATATATATAAGCGGACGCGGTTCTATCGACTACGGATGCGGAATACTTCCCGGCAGCGGCAGCATTTCGGGCTTAATGTATTTACATAATGATAACCAATCGTTTTACGAGTCGACAACGTCACTGCCTTTGACGCTAAATGCGCCGAAGCAAGAGTCTGTTAGTCATAACGGCGCGGTCGAGCTTCCGAATGCGTACAACAACAAGATCGATTTTAAGACTCCGTTGCCGCAGGGCAGCTTAAGAGATACGATAATCAAATTTGTTTCAAAAACAACCGGAAAAGCCGCTGATTTTGATGGTTTGTTTTATTATGATCTTATGTATAACGAAAACGGTAATATAACCGGTCTTGAAATTAATACGTATTTTATATCTCCTTATAAGTCCGATGAATATGAAATATATATTCTGGACCGCGACAGTATGACCGAGTACGGACCCGTTGACGTAAACTTTTTGGATTATCGGCTTGGTTCAAGCGTGTATTCAACAAAATCTGATAAGCTATCCATATACTATCAATTTGCCTATGACTCATACGATTTTGAGGGAGTTGAGTATGCGGATGTTATGCTGACGGACGACAGCGGCAAAGTTTACCTTGATCAATTGCTTGTTCCGCAATATTATTATAGCGGAGAGCTGTGCGTTGAGCCGATGCTTCCGGATGTGTTTAAAGGCGGGGATTATATCATCAGTCTGGAGCTGCATTACAGCGACGGCACATTTGAAAAGCTGCCCGGCATACATATAATCATTGACGAATGCAGCGTCGTGTCATATATGGAATGTGATCATGAGTACCTCACACCGTCCACAACGAATATGTCGGTACTTGTTGAGTTTGACGAGTACATCGGAAAACCGGAAGATTACGCAGTTGTTCTTAAGGACAGACACGGCGATGAGTTGGGAAGGTCCGAGAAATGTTATTTCATGCGTTCCGAACCGTCCGAAATAATTTACGACCTAAGCGTAAAGAACGATTTTGGGGATTATGTATTGGGAGACTATTACAAGCTTGAGCTGATCAGTACAAGCGGTGTGCCGGTCGGCGGTCATAAAACGACAAGACTCGCATTAGAGGATGTTCCGGTAGTTATCGGCAGCAAGGCGGTTGACGAGTTTAACATTAACGTCATGACTGAAAACACAGCTGAGGGTGAGTATGATGTGTACGCAAATCGAAATTCAAACAAACGCGTGGGAATTCTCAGGGCAAACGGCAGCGGCAGTGCGGTATTAACTTTTGAACAATCAATAAATCGTTTATACGAATTATATATTCTTTTTAACGGGGACTACATTCCGATTTGCAATATTTATAAACTTAATCGAACTTCGACAGTCAGAACACGACAGTTCATGCTTTGTGGTAATGCTGCTTTGCTGAATAACATAAGCGTTGAGATTATTGATACAAAGCCATACAATCCGGACAATATTATTTCCGTTCAGCTTTGCAGCGGCGGTGAAGTGCTGGCGGAAGGCTTTAACATAAGAGTTAACGAACAACTTTCTACAGGCGGCGGGGTCAGCATGGATGTATACCCGATCGGAGCTAAGTATATTCGTCGTGACGCGTTGTTTTATACAACCGTTTTGGCGGATTTCAAGGAGTTTGATCAGAAATTGCTGAAGGACGGTTCGGCTTATATAAAGCTTGAAACAAATTCAGGAGAGTTTGTAACAAACTCGTTTGAATATATTGAGGAGAACGAATTTTGCAGCGGTGCATACGCGCGTATTGATTGCAACAACTTATACTATGACATCGAAGGCGATTATGTGGCGTCTGACAGCATTGATTTCACCATAAGCGGAACAAATTATACCGAGGGAGAGGCGGCGCTTTGTGAGTATAATACCGAAACAGACGAATTATCCGAACCTTTAGCCTCGATCCAGCTGTCGGATCTTGAAAAAGTGGTGAACAACGGACTTTACGATTACAGAGGCAGCTTTAAAAATATTGCGCAGCCCGGAAAGACATATAAGATATGTTACCGCAATCAAAAAGAAGAGGAAGCCGGTGTTGCGCCGAGTGATATAATTTCATCATCATACGTTCTTCATGCAACCGACCGACCGTGCGTATATTTTGATCAATACAACTATAATATGAGTTCATCCGTTTTGGAGTTGTATAATGCGTCGTTTAATCTCGACAGCGGCAGGGATAAGTTCACAGCCAAGTTTCAAAACGGCAGCATGACAGCTGATATTCCGGTGGAGATAAAGCCTTATGAATACTACAATACGTACACGGGTCTTACTGAAACCGATACGCGGTTTAGGTTTGATTTCTCCAAAATTGCGAAGTCTCAGGGAAGCGGAGTAGTGAGCGTATATTTAAACGGTGAAAACATAGGATGTTTCGGGGTATATGATATGCGCGACAAAACGTATACGGAATATACTATGGTTACAGCTGTTGATGGCAGAGAGGTGATATACATAAGCGGAGGAAATCTCGACAAGGGAAACTTTGAGATTAAGGTGTGGGACCTGAGCGAATACAACATGAAGGAAGTCCGCGGCGAATACCTGCTCAGGGATGTGATGATAAATCCGAGCGGTGACGAAAGTGATTATTGCTTAATGCCGCTTGATTTTCCCGGTCTGCCCGAAGGCAGGTATATGCTGGAACTTTATCTTGACGGCGAGCCGGTAACGCTCGAAGATAATCTTGTATATATCCGCTCGTACGACGGTGATCCGGATACTCCGGTTGCTGTGGCAAAAAGCCTGCTTAACGGTGAGAACATGATCGTTGATCTTGTTAACACTTCCAATGAGGAACTGAATGTCGGCGTTATTGTAGGAGCATACGACCGAAACGGAGCTTTGGTAGATATGTCGGAGGTAACGCCGGTCACGATCTCGGCAAACGGCGAACTTAAGGATACAGCGGTCTCGATTTCCCCCGACGCCGCAAGATACAAGGTGTTCGTGTGGGACGATTTAGTTAATATGAAGCCATACGCAAAATAATTATTCGGCGTCCGCGAAGATTTTTCGCGGACGCTTAATTATTTCTTGATAAAAATGGTAATTTGTGATAAAATAAGTAGCGTAATATTATGCGGAGGCGAAAATAAATGACATTTGAACTTTTGTCGGTGGGAACCGAGCTGCTTTTAGGCTCAATAGTGAATACAAACGCGCAGTACCTGAGCCGCAGACTCAGCGAGCTTGGCTTTAATGTATACTACACCACGGTCGTCGGGGATAATCCGGAGCGGCTCAAGGCGGCGCTTGAAATCGCTGCCGGCAGAGCAGACGCGGTCATAACGACCGGCGGTCTCGGTCCTACGGGAGACGATCTGACAAAAGAGACGATAGCGGAATACTGCGGCGTTAAATGTGTGCCGGACGAGGAAAGCAGACAGCGGATAATAGACCGTTTCAAACGCGGCAATATGTATATGCCGAGCAGCAACTTCAAGCAGGCGGAAATGCCCGAAGGCTGTATTATTTTAAAAAACGACAACGGAACAGCGCCCGGAGCTATAGTTGAGTCTGATTCATGCAAATTCATCATGCTGCCCGGACCGCCGAGCGAGATGAAGCCAATGTTTGACGAGCAGGTAATACCATATCTTGAGCAGTTTTCCGACGGGGTTATACGCTCAAAATCTATCCGCGTATTCGGGCTTGGCGAGTCGGCGGTTGACGAGATGCTCAGCAACCTTATAAACAACTCGACAAATCCCACTGTGGCTCCGTATGCCAAGACGGGACAAGTTGAGCTGAGGATCACCGCCAAGGCGGACACGGTGGACGAGGCGAAGGAAATGCTTAAGCCTATGCAGCAAAAAATCGAGGAAATTTTGGGTGATCGGGTTTACGGCACGGGAATAGATAATTCGATGGAAAATGTGGTTGTCAAGACCCTGCGCGACAAAGGACTGAAGGCGACCTGTGCCGAAAGCTGCACCGGCGGCTTGATCGCCGAAAAAATAACCCGTATCCCCGGATCATCCGACTGCTTCGACTGCGGATACGTGACCTATTCAAATGTGCAGAAGGCGGATATGCTCGGCGTGAACCCCGACACCTTAACCAAGTTTGGCGCTGTGTCCGAGCAGACTGCTCTTGAAATGTCAAAGGGCGCGAGGGAGCGGTCGATGGCGGATATTGCGGTGGCTGTCACCGGAATAGCAGGACCGGGCGGCGGTACGCCCGATAAGCCGGTGGGCTTGGTCTATGTTTCGATTTGCGCCAAGGGAGTCCACAAAGCATTTAAGCTTAATATAAACGGCAGCCGTGACAATGTACGGGAGAGAACGTCGCTTCAGGCTTTGGATCTTATACGGCGCTGTGCCTTGGGCTTAGAAATCAAAATATGAAAAAACAGACGGGATTTTTTCCCGTCTGTTATCTGTGTTATCTGTTATTCTGTTATTTCTTTTTCTTTCTGTTCTTTTTGGCTCTTATCATGTTTTCTGTATACTCGATTTCTTCGCGTGTTTTGAGCTTCGGAATAAGGCTTGTCACAACTCTGCCCTTGCCACGGGTCTTTATGTACAGAAATCCGAATATTGAGAACACAATAGCACCCAAGCAGTTTACGATCAAGTCCTTCATGGTGTCGATTATTCCAACGTCCAAGTACGCGCCGTCAATGACCCAATCCCGCGGTGCGCCGTCAATAGTTCCGGAAATAACCGTCTTTGTTACGTCTTTGATCGTTATCGGGGTATTAAGACCGCTGGGGTTTAAAAGCACCGATGATACGTCGTGCACAAGCCAGTCTTTTTGCATATCGGTCATGAAGATACTATCCATACCGTATTCAAAGAACTCCCACAGCACGCCTATGGTCATTGAGAAGCAGAATGTGACAAACGCCACGAACCAAGGCGACATGGTTACATGAATGCTTGGCGATCTGTTAAGTATATCGATCATGGCAAAGCCGATTGCCGCCATGATAAATCCGTTGATAGTATGAAGAATGGTATCCCACAGCGGGATGATCGTGTAAAAGCTCTGAATCTCACCCATGATTTCGGCGGCGAATATAAATACAAGTATTATCGCCTCAAGCAGACCGGGCATTTTTATTTTAAGCGCCCTGTCAACAAATGTGGGTATCATAAACAACAGTATGGTCAGTATACAGGTGAACACGTTGTTGTAGTTGCCCATCATAAACTGTCTTATCATGACGAGGACGACTAAGATACTCAAAGTGGTATGTATAAGCCTGCGTTTGTTTACTTTCTTTCTGGTAGTCGAGTCGGTTTTTTTATTTTTGTTTCTCAACTTCAAAGCCTCCTATCCATACATAATTATTATATCAAATTTGGAAATTAAAGTCAATAACCAATGTGCAGTTATTTTAACAAAATCCGTGAATTGTGAATAAGCTGTTCTATTTCAGGACAAAGCCTCATAGAATACAACAAACAAGCAGATAATTTACTTACCCGGATTGGAGCGCTGAAAATGGGAGAATATGACGGTATTTTGAGGTTTATGCCCAAGGGCGATACATTGAGGGCGCTTGATAAGTGCCTGAGCGGGTGCGGATTTCCTGTGGAGGAAATCCGTCTGCGTTCCGAGCGCAGGCTTTCGATGTTTGCAGGAAACCGCGTATATTTCGTGAGTCCCGGCGGTGAAGTTACGGGAGACGCTAAATCCGCCTGCTTGGTCTCAAGAGGCTGGATGAACGCTCTGTTCCGCGCGCTGTGCGAAAACTCGCTTTACGCTTACAGTGATGAGATACGGCGGGGATTTGTGACGATCCGCGGCGGACACAGAGCCGGTTTTTGCGGCAGGGCGGTATGCGGCAGAGACGGCAGGATCGAAAATTTTCGTGATATAGGCTCTATAAATCTGCGCGTTGCAAGAGAGATAAAAGGCTGCGCCGAGCCTTTTTTGGGCAGCGTTTTACGGAACGGCAGAGTTCGAAGCACGCTTATTGTGTCTCCGCCCGGACTGGGTAAAACAACGCTGCTCCGCGATATGGCGAGGCTGATCTCAAACCGAGGAGTCAAGGTGGGAATATCCGATGACCGGGGCGAGATAGCCGCGATGTTTAAGGGGGTCCCGTCCAATGACGTGGGTGTAAACACTGATGTTGTGGAATATGCTCCAAAGGGAGAGGGAGTAGAAATATTGCTGCGTACCATGTCTCCGGGAGCGATAATCACTGACGAGCTTGTGACCGAGGGCGAGGTTTCAGCCGTATGCTGCGCAAAAGGCGGCGGCGCGGCTGTTATGGCGTCGGTCCACGGCAGTTCATTGGATGATTTGGGACGCAGACAGGTCTTTAAGC